>JASFJQ010000069.1:0-8426 GCA_050121305.1 Chromatiaceae bacterium | reverse complement strand
CGACCAACCACCTCGATCTGGAGATGCGCCAGGCGTTGGCGACCGCCCTGCAGGGCTTCGAGGGCGCGATGGTCGTGGTCTCACACGACCGTCACCTGCTGCGCCTGACCTGTGATCAACTGCTGCTGGTGCATTCGGGACGGGTCGAGGAGTTTGCCGATGAACTCGACGCCTACGCGAGCTGGCTGACCACGCACAACCGTGCAGCCCGCCGGCCTCACCCTGGCCGGCCCGCCGCCACCGACCAGCGGCGCGAGCGCAAACGCCGCGCGGCCGAAAGGCGCCAGGCGCTGCAGCCCATGCGGCGTGCGCTGGAGGCCTGCGAGGCCCGCGTCGAAAGCCTGCATGCCGAACAGACGAAACTCGAGACCATTTTGGCCGATACCGGTCTGTACGATGAACGACGCAAGCATGAATTGCAGAAGATCCTGCGCGACAAGGCGGCGGTCGACCAGCAGCTGGCGGTCGCAGAGGCCGACTGGCTGGAGGCCGCCGAGGCGCTGCAACAGGCCGAGGAATGACCTGCGGCTTGCATCGGTACGCAAGTCAGACATGACAGAGCGGCCGGCATGCTGAAATGGCTCATCATACTGCTCACGGCACTGCTGGTATGGCAGTTTGCGGTACGCGAGACGCGCATAGAACTCGGCCCTGGCGTACACGCGCCGGATACGCCGGAGCAACAGGCGCTGGATTCGCCGGAGAGCTTTGCAATGAACGGTTACCGCATCACCCCGCTGGCCAAGTTCAGGATCCGTGCCAAGGTCCTGTCGCGTGAAGACTACCGCTTCGGCCGCGAGGCCGATCTGTCGCCGCTCGACCTGGCGTTCGGCTGGGGACGTATGTCGGACGAAGCGGTGCTGCGCAATATCACCATCAGTCAGTCCGGCCGCTGGTACCGCTGGCGCACGGACGACTTCCCGATCCCGCGCCGCGAGATCGAGACCCATAGCGCAAACATGCACCTTATCCCGGCCAATGACCGCGTCGAGGATGAACTCGACGACATCGATGCGGGCCAGGTCGTCGAGCTGCGCGGCCTGTTGGTGCGCGCGGACGCAGACGACGGCTGGCGCTGGGTCAGTTCGCTGACCCGTGACGACACCGGCGCGCGGGCCTGCGAGCTGGTCTATGTGGAGCAGGTGCGTGCGGTTTTTTGACCTTTCGATCCGCCCGGTTAGAGTAGCGGTATGAGATCTCTGCTGATCACCTGCCTGGGCCTGTTTGCCCCAGCCCTCGCCCTCGCTGCGTTGCAGACCGAGCAGCACCGCATCGACGTCGAGGTCATCGCACGGGGACTGGAAAATCCCTGGTCGGTCGCTTTTCTCCCCGACGGCGGTTATCTGGTCACCGAACGCCCCGGACGCCTGCGGCTGGTGCAGGCGGACGGTACGCTGGTCAAAGCGCCCATCACCGGACTGCCCGCGGTCCGCGCCCGCGGCCAAGGGGGCCTGTTGGACGTCGTGCTGCATCCGGAGTTCGAAGAAAACCGCTGGGTCTATCTCAGCTACGTCGAGGCCGGTCGGGACGGCGTCGGCACCGCCGTGGCCCGCGGGCGTCTCGACGGCCTCAGGCTCCGCGACACGGAGGTGCTGTTTCGTCTGATACCGAAGTCATCCGGGGGGCGCCACTTCGGCTCGCGCCTGGTGTTCGACCGCCAAGGGTATCTGTTCATCACCCTGGGAGACCGCGGCGACCGCCCGCGGGCGCAGGACCTTGGCGATCATGCCGGCTCGGTGATCCGCCTGCATGACGACGGCCGCGTCCCTGCGGACAACCCCTTTGTCGGCCGCCGCGACGCCCTGCCTGAGATCTACAGCTATGGACACCGCAACATTCAGGGGGCCACCTTGGAGCCCGTCAGCGGGCGCCTGTGGACCCACGAGCACGGGCCGCAGGGCGGTGACGAAATCAATCTGCCCGAGCCGGGTGTCAATTACGGCTGGCCGGTGATCACCTATGGCGTGAACTACGGAATCGGCACGCGGATCGGCGAGGGCAGCGCAAAACCGGGTATGGCGCAGCCGTTGTACCACTGGGTACCGTCCATCGCCCCATCCGGGATGAGCTTTTACACCGGTGATGCCTTCCCCAAATGGCGGGGTGATCTGTTCGTCGGTTCCCTGAAATTCGGCCTGCTGGTTCGCCTGTCACTGGAGAACGGCCGCGTGGTTCATGAAGAACGCCTGCTGCAGGATAGGCTCGGGCGGATCCGGGATGTGCGGCAGGGCCCCGACGGCCTGATCTATCTGCTGACTGATGCCGACGATGGCCAGTTGGTTCGTCTGGTGCCTGCCGACTGAGGGTCCGGCAATGATCAAGATCACACCCGGAATCCTGCTCGCCGAGGACGAGCTGGAGTGGCAGCCTATCCGGGCGCAGGGTGCCGGTGGACAGAATGTCAATAAGGTCTCCTCGGCATTGCACCTGCGCTTCGACATCCCCGCCTCCTCGCTGCCGGAATCGGTCAAGCAACGGCTGCTGGGGATGCGCGATCAACGCATCTCGCGCGACGGAATCCTGGTCATAAAGGCGCAGCGCTTTCGCACCCGGGAGAAGAATCGCGCCGATGCCATCGAGCGCCTGCAGGAACTGATCGTCGCCGCCAGCCGGGTGCACAAGACACGCAAACCGACCCGACCCAGCCGAGCGGCCCGTCAGCGGCGCATGGAAGACAAGAGCAAACGCGGTCAGATCAAACGCCTGCGCCGCTCGCTGGATGACTAAGCCGCTTATCCCACCGACTTTCTACGGCGGCCATGCCGCGTCTCAGATCAGGCGCCTGACGGCATCGATCAGGATGGCGATAGAGATCACCCACAACGCGGCGCGCAGCATCCCGCGATAGGTCTCCACATCGACCCGCTTGCGAATCCCAATGCCCAGCCACAGCGCACCAAGGATCAGCGGCAGGGCCAGCAGCGTCAGGCCAACGATCTCGAGATCGAAGGCGCCATGGCTGACGAAACCGAGGATCTGGCCGGATTTGCTGGTGATGAAGCTGAGATTGAAGGTCGCCACCATCAGCGCCGCCGGCATCTGCGTATACAGGGCGTAGATGACCACCAGCGGCGAGAAGATGTTCACCACACCGGCAAACAGGCCGAGCAGCAGGCCGAACAGGCCCATGCCCCAGCGTGGGACCTGCACTCGTCGTTCGCCGCGATGCAGGTGCTCGCTGACCAGATAGCCGATCATCATCGCGGCCAGCAGCATGCGAAAGGGCTCGGGATCGACCTCGAGCAGCACCTGGGTGCCGACAAAACTCCCGACGATGGTGAATACCGGGATCGGCCAGTATTCGCGCAGCGCCTCGCGCCAGTGGCGTTCCGTCAGGATGCTCACCAGGTTGATGGACACCGTCGGCACCAGTGTCAACAGGATCGCCGTGCGCAGATCGAATCCGAATGCCAGCAGGGGCGTCGACAGCACTGGGAAACCGAAACCAAAGGCACCATGCACGAAGGCGGCCAATAGGCTGACGGCGATGAACAGGAGTTCGTTGTGCAAGCCGGTCAGCTCCGGGCGAGGCGAATCTAATCGGGCTCGCGATCGTTTGGCCCGATGACCTGACGGCGTAACGCGCGGATACCCTCCAGGCCGAGCCTGCGCAGGCGCCGGACATTGCGTTCGGGAATCCGCTCGGGATGACCATAGGAGGCCAGTGCCGCCTCCAGACTATCCTCGCGAATCAGATGAAACATCGGATAGGGGGAACGGTTGCTAAAGTTCGCAGGGTCGTCCGCCGGTGCGCCGGCGAAACGATAATCCGGATGAAAACTGGCCAACTGGATCACACCGGTCAATCCCGCCTCACTGAGCGCCTGTTCGGCCAACGCCAGCAGATCGAGATAGTCAGCGAAGTCCGCCAATCCCTTGGTAAAGATCAGCAGCGCTGTTTCGTGCCGCGCCGCATCGGCGATCGCGAAGTCCTGGAGGGTCTGCAGAAAGCACTGGTAGACGGCCTCGGCCGACGTCTGTTCACAGACCTCATAGACGATCCGCCCCGCATGCGCCGGTGCGGCCGCGAACGGGCATAGCGCGAGCCCGATCACGACATCTTCCAACCAGCGCCGGGTGCGGGCGATCGCCAACGCCGGTCCGCCGGGTGTCAAGCCAGCACCTCAACCGGCATACCGACCCTCAGACTCCCGCTGCCCCGATGCACCAGGTTCTGCCCAAAGTAGACCTTGTTGTCACGCCGACGATAGCCCCTCAAGGTACGCAGCGGCTCGGCACTGCGTTGCGCGGTCGTCGGGTCGATGGTCGGGATAATGCACCGTGAACAGGGTTTGGCGACGCGGAACTCCAGATCACCGATGCGCAGGTGACGCCAGCCGTCTTCCGCATAGGGTTCGCATCCGCTGACCACCAGATTGGGGCGGAAGCGCAGCATCGGCAGCGGGGTCTCGAGACGGGAATTCAGGTCATCCAGCGAGGCCTGCGAGATCAACAGGAACGGAAAGCCATCGGCGAAACCGACCTGATCGGGCGGATCGGCGTAATCGGGGTCGACCGGCCGGGCCACGTCGTCCGGCAGACTCACCAGGCGGCATGGCAACCCCAGAAATTCGCTCAACCAGCGATCTGCGGCCGGGCCGGCGGCGCTCGCCGACAGCTCGTCTCCCCAGACGCGCACCTCCAATCGTTCGGCAAGAGGCCCGCCCACGCGAATCTCGGGCATACCCGAGGCCGCCAGCCACAGGGCCTGGTCGCGGTCGATTCGGGTCTGGATCAGGCACATTCGCGGCTGCTGGCGCTGCGTGATGAAACGACCGTCGGCATCGACCACCATCCAATGGCGATCCAGCTCGGGGCCACGCGCCCCCACCTCCAGGCTGCTGAATGCCCCGCCGCCGAGCGACTTCACCGGATAACGGTACAGACCTGAGACGCGCACTGACGGCATACCTCTTTGTCCTCAACTTCTGCGGTGTACGGCCGATCTATTCGATCGATCCAAGACACTCCGGGAGATGCTATGGAACTCGCCCCCTACCTGCGCCTGATGGTACAGCGCAGCGCGTCCGATCTGTACTTCAGCACCGGCGCCTGTCCACACGTGAAGATCAATGGTCAGACGGTGGCGATCGGCGACAAGCCGCTGAATTCAGGCGATGTGTCGGGGTTGGCCTATTCGATCATGAATGACGATCAGGTGCGCGAGTTCGAGGGGACCCTGGAGTGTAATCTTGCCATCTCCGTGCAGCAGCTTGGGCGTTTCCGGGTCAATGTATTCCGCCAGCGCGGGGATGTGGCGATGGTCATCCGCTACATCAAGGGCGAGATCCCGAGCATCGAGGAACTCTACCTGCCACAGACCCTGAAACGGCTGATCCTGGAGAAACGCGGCCTGATCCTGGTCGTCGGCTCCACCGGTTCCGGCAAGTCGACCACGCTTGCCTCTATGATCGACTACCGCAATGAAAACGCGACCGGGCATATATTGTCCATCGAGGATCCGATCGAGTTCCTGCACTCGCACAAGAAGTCAGTGGTCAATCAGCGTGAGATCGGGCTCGACTCCATGAGTTACGAGAACGCGCTGAAGAACGCACTGCGCGAGGCACCCGACGTGATCCTGATCGGCGAGATCCGCGATGCGGCGACGATGCAGCACGCGATCGCCTATGCCGAGACCGGCCACCTGTGCCTCTCCACGCTACATGCGAACAACGCCAACCAGGCCCTGGACAGGATCGTCAACTTCTTCCCCGACAGCGCCCACCGGCAGCTGTGCAACGATCTGTCGCTGAATCTTCGCGCGGTGGTGTCGCAGCGCCTGATTCCAACCGTGGATGGCAAGCGCCGCGCAGCGGTCGAGCTGCTGATCCAGACCAGTTTCACCGCCGAATTGATCCAGAAGGGCAAGATCCATGACCTGAAAGAGGCCATGGAGCAGGGTAATGACCGTGGCATGATCACCTTCGACCAGTCGCTCTACGACCTCTATAACGAGGGCGCGATCTCGCTGGAGGAGGCGCTGAACCATGCCGATTCGCGCAATAACCTGGCACTGCGCATCCGCCTGAACGCGGGCGTCGAGGGCGACAATCAAGGCGCGGGCGTCAAGGGACAGGCAGTGGGCTGACCGACAAACCGGCCTTGGTCTAACCCAACCCCCATACAGAGACCCGATCGGCGATAATGGTGTATCGCTGACACGACCGCGGTCTCTGCAACGTGAATCCATTCCACGCATTCCAGGTCGCCCGATTGCCGGAGATTCGTTTCGGCAGCGGCACCCTGGACCAGCTGCCCGATGTCCTGGCCGCTTACGGCAGCCAGGTGTTGTTGGTCACCGGCAGGCGCTCGCTCCAGGATTCGCCGCGCTGGCAGCGGCTGTTGTCCGGGCTGCAGGCAAATGGTCTGGACTGGCGGCATGTCACGGTCGACGACGAGCCATCGCCGGATCTGGTGGATGAAGTCGTCGCGAGACAGCGTGGTCACGCGATCGATGTCGTGGCGGGTGTCGGCGGTGGCAGCGTACTGGATGCGGCGAAGGCGATTGCGGGCCTACTGCGCACCGGCACCAGCGTGCTGGACCACCTCGAGGGCGTCGGCAAGGGCATCCCCTACCCTGGCCCCAAGGTCCCCTTCGTCGCGGTACCCACTACCGCCGGGACCGGCAGTGAGGCGACCAAGAACGCCGTGTTGTCGCGCCGCGGACCCAATGGCTTCAAGAAGTCCTTCCGCGACAACCGCCTGGTGGCCGAGGTCGCGATCGTCGACCCCAGCCTGCTCGCCAGCTGCCCCAAGGACCTGATCGCGGCGAACGGCATGGACGCCTTTACCCAGCTGCTGGAATCCTACGTCTCGCGGCGGGCCAGTCCTTTCACCGATGCGCTGGCGTCGTCGGGCATGCGGGCCTTCCGCGACGGCTTCTGGGATGCCTGGACAGGCGGCGCGGATTCGGCGGGGCCGGCCTATGAACGACTGGCCTATGCCTCCTTGTGCTCCGGCATCACCCTCGCCCAATGCGGCCTGGGTTCGGTGCATGGCCTGGCCTCTCCACTGGGGGCCTTCTTCCCGATACCGCATGGCGTCGTCTGCGGCACCCTGGTGGCAGCGGCGACCCAGGTCAATATCGCCGCGTTGCGCGCGCGAGAGCCCGGCAATCCCGCGCTGCACAAATACGCCGAGGCCGGCGTACTGCTGAATGCGCGCCGATATCCCGACGAGGCCGCCGCACAGGACGGCCTGGTCGAACTGCTCACTGCCTGGACCGCGCGGCTGGCGCTGCCGCGCCTGCGCGATTTCGGGATGCAGCAGAGCGATCTCGATCGGGTAGTCGCGAACTGTCGTGGCGGCAGCATGCAGACCAACCCGCTGGAGCTCACGGATCGGGAGCTTCTGAGCCTGCTTCAGCAGCGGCTTTGACGACGCGCGTCGTGCTCGCACAGCACCCCGCCAGTCAGGCAACGGCCTCCGCGCGCAAGGTATAGAATCCGGGTCTGCCCTGAAGGTAAGACAACATGCCCGACAACGGCCTGCATTGCTGGGTCTACCGCAGTCCCCGCATACAGGAGATGTATCTCTACTTGGCGCAGGAGGGCGGCTTCGATCGCGTCCCGGAGGCGCTGTTGGCGCGCTTTGGCGATCCTCACCTGGTGATTGAACTCGAACTCGATCCGGGGCGCCGGCTGGCGCGCGCAGACGTCACCAGCGTAATCAGGAATCTGCGCAACCTCGGCTATCACCTGCAGCTGCCGCCGCGGCTGGAACCCACGCTCTATCGGGGCAACCAGGACTGAGATGGCAGGACCCCTGAAGAGGGCGCGACTCGGCGATCCGCTGTCGACCGTCACCAGGCCGGCAACGCGCGCGGCTATCGCTTGTGCCGCGGGCTGTGCGCCGCAGGTGCTGGTTGACAGGCATGATCTCATCGTGGTGCGCCACAGCGGCATCTCGAACCGCCCGCGACGGGAAACGGTGAGATTTCCGGGCCAGGAGTCTGCGTGGTAGAAAGTATCCCTACTGCAAAAGCGCCACGGCGTTCCATTTTCCTGTTAGTTTTTGTTGCGTAGCGCCCACTATGCGCCTCAAAAGAACAGAAAACTGTCGTCGCCGTGCCACTTTTTCGCTACCGGTATTGCTACCGCGCAGGCTCCTAGAGGCATGAAGATCCCGCTTGTGATTCTGGCCCTGGTTGCCCTCACCCTGTTGGGCTTTATCCTGTTCGGACCCGTGCCCGATCCGGCTGCGCTGCAGCGCAGGACCGATCTCCCCTGGCAGATAACCGCATCTCCCGATGGCGGCAGCCAGGTGTTCGGCCTGGCGCTGGGCAGCGCTACGCTGGCCGACGCCATGGTGAAGTTCGGCGGCCTCGAGGGACTGGCGGTGTTTGAGCCCACCACGGGCCCGATGTCACTGGAGGCCTACTTCGGCAATGTGCAGCATGGCCCGCTGAAGGCCAAGCTGATCGT
>JASFJQ010000068.1:0-8451 GCA_050121305.1 Chromatiaceae bacterium | reverse complement strand
GAGTCAACTAGACTCCAGAGACACTATGGCCCAGCGGTGCTGACTGCCTGCTGCCGGCCTCGGGGAATCGGGTGGTAGTTTCCGTTTCTTTCCCCGGGGTGCAGGAGACCGCGGGGCCTGATCTTTTGTCCGACAACCCGACGAACGGCAGCCATGGCGACACCTAGCGAGAACCTCCGCACCCGCTTCAACGACCCCGCCCCCGCAGCAGGGCATGATTCGCAACGCAGCTCGCGCCTGAGTTCGGTGCTGATCGTCGATGATGAGCCCGGTATTCTCGGCTTCCTGCAGAAGGGCCTATCCACACACTTCAGCCTGGTCGAGGTCGCTGCCGACGCTGATGCCGCCGATGCCCTGCTCGATCGCTGTCACTTCGATCTGATCATCTCCGACATACGGCTGCCAGGGCGTTCAGGTGTCGAGTGGGTCGCACAACTGCGCGAACAGGGCCGCATGACGCCGGTGATCTTCATGACGGCGCATGCCGAATTGCAGACCGCCATCACCGCGCTGCGCGCCGGCGCCTCCGATTTCCTGCTGAAACCGTTTCGGATGGAGCAGATGGAGGCGGCGGTCGGGCGGTGCATGGAGAGCCAGCGGCTGCAGCGGGAGAACTTCCTGTTGCGCCGCCAGGTCGGGCGAATCGAGGAAGGCAGCGGCATCCTCGGGTCCTGCGATCTGATTCAAGGCATCTGCGAGGTGATCAAGCGGGTCGCGCCGATGCCCTCCACCGTGCTGATCCAGGGCGAGTCCGGCACAGGCAAGGAATTGGCCGCGCGTGCGATCCACCGGTTCAGCGGTCGCAGCGGGTCCTTCGTCGCCATCAACTGCGGCGCCGTGCACGAGGAGCTGCTGGAAAGCGAACTGTTCGGGCACGCCAAGGGGGCCTTCACCGGTGCGGTCAAGGCCAGAGAGGGTCTGTTCTCCTATGCCGACGGCGGCACCCTCTTCCTCGATGAGATTGGCGAGATGCCGCTGACGATGCAGACCAGGCTACTCCGCGTGATCGAAGACCGCAGCGTGCGCCCGGTCGGCGGGAATCGGGAGACACCGGTCGACGTGCGGATCCTCGCCGCGACCAACCGCGACCTGAAGGCAGAGGTCGATAAGGGAAACTTCCGTCAAGACCTGTTCTATCGGCTCAATGTGCTCAGCATCCGTATGCCCGCGCTGCGCGAGCGAATCCAGGACCTCCCCGAACTGATCGACCACTTTGCGGGCACGATCGCCGCGGACCTGGGAGTGACCGCGCCGCGCGTGTCCGAGACTGAACTGCAGCGACTCGCGCAATATGAATGGCCGGGTAATATCCGCGAACTGAAGAACGTCATCGAACGCTGTCTATTACTCAATCATCAGCTCGCCCAGGACCTCCCCGGCTGCGCCGAGATCGCGCAGGCAGACACTGCAGGGGGTGAAGAAGACCTGTTGCTCGAGACGGTCGAACGGCGCCATATCCTGCGCGTATTGGACAGAGAGGGCGGCAATAAATCGGCCGCCGCCCGCCTGCTCGGCGTATCGCGCAAGACCCTCGAACGGAAGTGCCAGAGCTGGGGCGTTCACCCCTGATCGCCCGGCGCGGCACCTGAAGGTCGATGCGATTAGCGCGCGCGATCAGCGATAGCGTCCGACGCAGTGTCCGGCAGAAGCTTCTCGCGCTGACGCTGCTGCCCATCGCCGTAATACTGCCGATTGCACTCGCCGGTCTGACGGCCTGGGGCGCCTCGTTTACCTATGAGCAGCTGTTCATCAAGGTGAACACCGACCTTGCGGTCGCGCACAACATCTTCGAACGCCTACAGAGAGACCACCTGAACCAGCTCGCCCGCCTCAGCGAGGCCTATCTGTTCCGCAAGGCGATGGCAGAGAACGATCAGACGACGGTGCAGGCCCTGATCAGCGACCTGGAACGGACGGCCGGCTTCAACTTTCTGCGCGTGATTCCCGTCTCCGAGACAGTCGCCGAGGAAGCCGAGCAGCCGCTCGTCGGCATCGAGGTCCTCGACCAGGCCGCACTGCAGGAGATCGACCCGGCGCTGGCCGAATCGGTCCAGCTGCCGCTGCTGCAGACGCGCCGTTCACGGCCCACTCAGCGCACACGCGAGGATCGCGCCATGTTGATTCGGGCCCGCCAACCGGTGATGAGCGCCGGTGGTCACGTCGTCGCGATTCTCGACGGGGGTGTACTGCTGAACAACAATTTCGCACTCGTCGACGCCATCCGTGACCTGGTCTACGGTCCCGGCAGCCTGCCCACCGGCAGCATCGGCACAGTCACGGTGTTTCTCGATGATGTGCGCATCTCGACCAATGTCCCACGCGTTGCCGGCAAGCGAGCCCTGGGTACACGCGTGTCGGATGCGGTCAGCCGCACGGTATTGGAACGTGGCGACAAGTGGATCAATCGGGCGTTCGTCGTCAACGATTGGTATATCTCGGCCTATGAACCCATTATCGACATACACGGCGAGCGCGTCGGGATCCTGTATGCGGGTTATCTCGAGGCCCCGTTCCGGGCGGCCCTGTGGAAGACGCTGGCCGTGGTGCTCCTGTTGCTGATCGGTCTGCTCGGGCTGTATGCCCTGTTGGCGATGCGCGGGGCGAAATCGATCTTTCGTCCGGTAGAGAAGATGTCGCGAGTCATTCGCGCGACGCGCCTCGGCCAATCGTCACGCGTCGGCGAGGTCGAGAGCCAGGATGAACTGGCCGAGCTTGCCCACGAATTCGACGCCATGCTCGATCGACTCGAGCAGCATGCCGCAGTCATCCAGCACTGGGCAGAACAGCTCGAAGAGAAAGTCGCCGAGCGCACTGCCGAATTGCAGCGCCGCAACGAGGCGCTGCAGCGGACTATCACGATGCTGCGTGACACCCGCCGCCAACTGGTGACTGCGGAAAAACTTGCGGCCCTGGGCGAACTGACCGCCGGCGTCGCGCACGAGATCAACAATCCGACACAGGTCATGCTCGGCAATCTCGATCTGCTGATGGCCGAGCTCGGTGACCAGTTGGACCCGGTAAGACCACAGATAGCCCTGGTGATCGAGCAGGTCTATCGAATCCAGGCGATCATCGACAAACTCTTGAAGTATGCGCGGCCCGGTGAATATGCCGGCCACCTCACACAAGTCGATGTAAACCAGGTCGTGAGGGACACTGTCGCCCTGATCACGCATATGCAGAAGCAACATCCCTTTGAGTTGACGTTGGCGCTCGAGGCGACGAATGAGGTCAATATCAACGAGCAGGAACTGCAACAGGTCCTGGTCAACTTGGTCGGCAATGCGGCACATGCGCTGCCAGCCTCTGGCGGGGTGGTCGGCATTGCCACCAGCGACTGGGAAGATCTCGGGGTCCGCATCAGCGTGTCGGACAATGGTTCGGGCATGGATGAAGACCGGCGCAACCAGATCTTCAATCCGTTCTACAGCACCAAGCGACAGGGTGAAGGCACCGGCCTGGGGCTGTCGGTCAGCTACGGCCTCATCCGTCGCTATGGCGGCGATATCACCGTCGAGTCGCTGCCCGGCGAGGGGAGCCGCTTTACCGTATGGCTGCGATCCGAACCACTGATCGTGGACGACACCGAGGAGGTCGCCGCACAGGTGCAGGCGGCCGAGGCACAGGCAGAACAGGTGACGCTGACCAAGGCCGCCGGTCCGGCGGGCCCCTGAAGGAACATGCTACTGCGCGACGACCAAGATATCATTCCCCGCTCGGGGCGCTGCCCGGAGGATTCCCTTTGACGCCGGAACAACGCCAGCGCTATGCGCGTCAGATCCGCCTCGATGCGGTCCAGGAGGCCGGTCAACAGCGCTTGTTGAACTCGCGCGTGCTGATCGTCGGCCTGGGTGGTCTCGGATCGCCCGCCGCGATGTATCTGGCGGCCAGTGGTGTCGGCAGGCTGGTGGTGAATGATTTCGACCGGGTAGAACCCTCGAATCTACAGCGCCAGATCATCCATCGGGAATCGGACATCGGTGAATTGAAGGCAGCGTCGGCCAAGCACACCCTGCGGGAGATCAACCCGGCGTGCCAGGTCACCGCGCTCGACTGGCAGCTTGATGAGGCGGAGTTGATCGATGAAGTCCGTGCCGCCGATCTGGTTCTCGACTGCACGGACAACTATGCTACGCGCTTCCAGCTCAACCGGATCGCGGTCGCCGAGGCGACCAGCCTGGTGTCGGGTGCCGCGATCCGCCTCGAAGGCCAGATCATGGCGGTACTGCCGGGCGGCCCGTGCTACCAGTGTATCTACCCGGACGACCTGGAAAGCCAGGAGACCTGTGCGATGGAGGGCGTACTGGCGCCGGTGGTAGGCGTCATCGGCACCCTGCAGGCACTGCAGGCCGTGCGAGTGCTGACCGGCCACGCAGAGGATCTGCGCGGCGTGATGTTGCTGTTCGACGGCGCCGCGATGGAATGGCAACGCCTGCGTATCCCGGCCCGCAAGGACTGCCCGGTCTGTGGCCGGCGTTCCTTCGACGGCCCGAAGGCATGAACGCAGAATCAAGGAGGCATGTTCGTACCTGGTCTGCGCGCGCCCGCGTGAGAATGGCCGCCGTCTGACGCGGCAGACACCGTATAGAGACGGTGGGCACTATCGGAGGAGCTTGGATGAAGCAACACCTTCGGGTGGTAATCGCCACCCTGCTCGCCTTCAGTGGTTTCGCGTTCTCGCTGGCGGCAGAGACACAGCCGCCACTGGACCGAACAGCGGCATCTCTGGTGCTGGGGACGGCCACCCAGGGCGGCGGATTCCAACTGTTCGGCCAGAACCTTGCCGAGGTCATCAACGCCGAAGGCGAGGCCCTGACGGTCGAAGCGATCGCCACCCGGGGCAGCCGGCAGAACCTGGCCCTGCTCGAGCAGGCCGCGATCGACATCGGGCTGGTAGAGGGCAACGCCGCCCGCCAGGCATTGGACGGTGTCGGACGACCCGCGGCCGACCTCAAGGTCCTTGCCGTGATGTACCCCAATCCGGGAATGTTCGTCGTCCCTGCGTCATCGCCCTATCGGACGATCGACGACCTGAAGGGCCGGCCGATCGCCTTCGGCACGCGCGCGTCCGGCCTGCGGATCCTGGCCAACGACGTATTGAGCGGACTCGGTCTGTCTCCGGAGCGCGACTTTCAGCAGATCATCCTGGAAAAAGCGGCCGACGGGCCACGGATGGTCCTGTCTGGCGAGGCCGATGCGTTATGGGGCGCAGGCATCGGCTGGCCGGGCTTCGTCAAGGTCTCGGAGAGCCAGGACGGCGGACGCTTTATCCCGCCGTCGGCGGAGGAGATACAGCGGATTCTGTCCAGACACCCGCACCTGCGGCCCATGTCGGTGCCCGCGGGCACCTATCGCGGTCAGGATGCGCAGATCGACTCGGTCGGGCTCTGGTCGCTCATCCTCGTCCGCCCCGACATGCCGGACTCTGTCGCGTACCGCCTGGCTGCGGCCATCCACGCGGGCGAGTCGGCGATGGCACAGAGGCTTGCGCAGGGCCGCTTCACAACGGCCGCGAACACCGTCCGAGAAGTACCGCATTCCAGGCTGCATCCCGGGGCGATGCGTTATTACCGAGCAGCGGGCGTATTGCCCTGAACGGAAGGTCGCCGGTGAATGGCGGCTGCGGTATGTGGGTCAGGATGGCGTTTTCCGCTTGCCGCCGTTCGCCACCCTGACCAGCAAAGCGGCGACGGCGGCCTCGACGAGGAGCACGTACAGCGCGGTGTCGGCACCGGCAAACCGGGCTACAGACCATGTCGCGATGAAGGTGGCAATGGCGAGCAACAGCGCCATCACCTTCCTGCCGACGATCAGCTCCCAGGCCACCCACATTACGAATGCGGTGACGAACAGCCCGAGCATGGCGATGACATCGAGGAATCCGACGCTGTCGTCCATGCCGTGCCTGCAAATCTCACCGATTTCCTGCGGCGGCCCAACGGCCGCCTGATAAGTGCTTGAGGTTGCGAGGGCGCGACCCCGCCGAACGCGTTCGATTATGAGGCGCTCTGCTGCTGTTCATCAACGGCCGGTTGCGCATCGACCCCGGCCCTGCTCGGAACGGACCGGCAGATATATCTGGCATCCAGCATAAACGCATGGATCAGGTAGGTCTCGGAGGGCACTGCGATGTCGCCGCCTTTTGCGGGGTACTTGGCCGCCATCAGCGCCCTTTGCTCACCCGGAAGGTCGTACAAGTCCACCAGGCGCATATTCCAATCGTCGAAACCGCGTTCGACTCCGGACTCGAAGGAAACGAGTTGCACCTGACGATGACGTTTGTCGGCCATGATCCGGCCGAACAACTCGGTGATGTCCAGGGCCGGGCCCTCTAGGACCTGCACGAATGTGTTGCCGGACAAGACCAGCAATCCCGTTATGCCCTTGGTCGAATTGTTTTCAGACGCCTTACTTTCGATATCACGTAGCGCCTCGTTGGATGTGACCTCCTCCGTGGCAAGGCTACGATAGATCAGTCTCGATGGCTTCATTCCCCATCCTCTGCGATGAACCACGTCCAGCCGCTCACCGATCGGTGAGTCGTGGTGCCTGCCCGGGCTCAAGAACCGCCGGATTAATACCGCCGCCACCGGGATCCCAAGTGATGGCGGCCAAACAAGGCTCGGCAACCCACAATAGGACCTTCTGGGTTACAGAAAGTTGCGGCCCTCGGTTTGTAGGCGGCCTGGACAACCAGCTGTCGAAGCCGCAGTGCCGCGGCTACTCCTCCCCCCATACGAGCTCGCCACTGTGGCTGAAATCATAGCCACCCAGCAGGTCGGCGACCTGCCGGCACTCACCAGACTGGAGTCTGTTGAGCAGATCCTGGAACAGGCGGCGGAACCAGATGTTTCGCGGCAATGCGAAATCGAAGGCCTCGACCCCGAACGGAATGAAACCGAGACCCGCCTCGCTGGCCGCCGCCCGCGCCCCTGGCGCGACGTCGGCCTGGCCGAGTACGATGGCCGTGGCCGCCTCCCGCTCGGACAGTGCGGTGACGGTGACGTTCAGGGGTTCCTTGAGCGTTGCAGATTTCCGAATCTCCATCAGGAATCGCTGCGCGCCGGCGCCCGACTGTCGCTGCACCCAGCGCAGCGAGGATGTCATCAGTTGCTCCGGGCCTTCCGTGAGGTCGGCGAGGTCGGGTCTCACCATCAGGCCCTGTTCACGCGTGAAGGCGCGGATCAACACCCAGTTGCGGTGCTGCGGATGTTGTCTCAGCAGCGCGGGATGGCGGGTGTGGCTTTCTTCGAGCGGTCCCCAGTGCAACGCACTCACATCCACCCGGCTGGCCTGCAGCAGCTCGAGTCCGAGACGGGTACCGGTCGGCGTATAGCTTACCTGGGCAAGCGAATTCACATCGCGCGCGAACGCGGTCACCACACGATACAGCAGCGGGTCGTCGCTGCCGGCCACCACCAGGCGATCGGTCAACAGCCCGCCGTGTGACGAGTCCATCATCCAACGATCGATGAGTTCGCGCGGAAACATCCATTTCCCGGTCACCTTGGTCGCCGGTATTCGGCCTTCGTTGACCAGCGCATAGACCTTCTTTTCGTTAAGCTGCAGATACGCCGCGACCTGCTTGACGCTCAGGAAGGCATCGTTTTGCTGGGTCATCACGGCGGCCATCGCCCATTCTCCCTATGCTTGGATGCCTGCGTTTCGGACCTGATCACCCCGCGCGACGCGAGCGGCGCTGCGACCCGGCAAACGGTGGTGCGAGGGGCACCGCATCGAAGGTGATCTGATCTGCACCGTTGTAGACCAGAAAGTGTCTCCCCTTGGCCCGCGCAATAAGCACGACCCCGATCTTCTGCGCCAACTCCAGGCCGCGATGCGTTACGCCCGATCGTGAGAGCAGTATCGGGATCTGCATCTGTGCCACCTTGATGACCATCTCCGATGTCAGGCGCCCGGTGGTGTAGAACCATTTGTCGGCACCCGCGATATTGTTCAGCCACATGAAGCCGCTGATCGCGTCGGCCGCGTTGTGCCGTCCCACGTCCTCGACAAACAGGTGGATCTGCGCCGCCTCCTCGGAATCACACTGGCACAACGCGCAGCCATGCACCGCGCCCGCTCGCTGATAGACCTGGTTGAAGTCGCTGATCTGCGCCAGTAGCCCGTAGATCGTGGACTGGCGGATCTGTCGCCTGGGCAATCGCAGTTTTTCGATCTGCTCGCCGATGCGGCCGAACACCGTGCCCTGGCCACACCCGGTGGTCACCGTGCGGTGTCGAAGCCTTTCCTCGAGATCGCTGATGCGCTCAAAGGTCTCGACACGGACCTCGCCCTTTGCCCAGTCGACCTTTACCGAGTCCACCGACTCCAGACACGGCACCAGACGCTGGTTCAGGAGATACCCGAGGGTCAGCATCTCGGGGTGCGTCCCCAGGGTCATCAGGGTGACGATCTCGCGGCCGTCCAAAAACAGCGTGAGCGCCGTCT
>JASFJQ010000067.1:0-8457 GCA_050121305.1 Chromatiaceae bacterium | reverse complement strand
CGCCGCCGGCAATGATGCCGGTGCCTTCGGAGGCCGGTTGCATGTAGACCTTGGCGGCGCCATGGCGACCCACCAGCGGGTATTGCAGCGTACCGTTCTTCAACTTGATCGACTTCATGTTGCGACGTGCCATATCCATCGCCTTTTGGATCGCGACCGGCACTTCCTTCGCCTTGCCCGTGCCAAAACCGACCTTGCCATTGCCGTCGCCGACCACGACCAGCGCGGCAAAACCGAAGACGCGACCGCCTTTGACCACTTTGGCCACCCGATTGACGCCGATCAGCTTCTCGATCAGATCGTCGCCGGAAGGTTTCGTTTCGTAACTCGCCATTTAATTAAGACCCCTTAGAACTCAAGCCCAGCATCGCGGGCCGCGTCGGCCAGGGCCTTCACCCGGCCGTGGTAACGGAAACCCGAGCGATCGAACGCTACTTGTTGGATACCCTTGGCCTTGGCCCGCTCTGCGACGAAACGACCGACCACTGCCGCGGCGGCCGCGTTGCCACTCGGACCCTGTAGATCGGCGGAAACCGCCTTTTCGACGGTCGAGGCCGCGGCGATTACCGCATCGCCGCTGGGCGCGATGACCTGCGCGTAGATGTGACGCGGCGTGCGGTGGATGGTCAGGCGATGTACACCTAACTCGCGGATTTTGGCTCGCGCACGACGGGCGCGGCGAATACGGGACGCTTTCTTGTCCATCGTCTGACCCCTTATTTCTTTTTCGCTTCTTTGCGAACGATGCGCTCGTCCACATAGCGAACACCTTTGCCCTTATAAGGCTCCGGCGGGCGGAATGCGCGAATCTCCGCGGCCACTTGTCCAACGCGCTGCTTATCACTACCGGCGACCACGATCTCGGTCTGCGACGGCGTGTCGATGGTGACACCCTCCGGAGCCGCGTAGTCGATCGGGTGCGAGAACCCAAGATTCAGGTTCAGCGTCTTTCCTTTCGACTGGGCGCGGTAACCTACGCCGACCAGCTGCAGCTTCTTCTCGAAGCCTTGGCCACAACCATGGACCATGTTGCCCACCAGCGCGCGCATGGTTCCGGCCATGGCCCAGGCCCCGTCTTCTGCCGGTGCGACGGTGATTACCCCGTCTTCCAGTTTCACCGAGACAGACGGGTGCACCTTCAAGGCGAGAGAGCCCTTGCTCCCCTTGACGCTCACCTCCTGGCCGTCGATCTTGACGTCGACACCCTTGGGCACACTGATGGGTGCCTTCGCGATACGAGACATGACAGTATCCCCCGTCAGGCTACAAAGGCGATGACCTCGCCACCGTGGCCCTGCTTGCGGGCCTCCCGGTCGGTCATCACGCCTTTAGAGGTGGAAATGATGGCTATACCGAGTCCACCCCGGACCTTCGGCAACTCTTCGCGGCTCTTGTAGATGCGCAGGCCAGGCCGACTGACCCGGCTGACGTACTCGATGACGGGGGCACCCTGAAAGTATTTCAGCGTGACATCGATTGCCGGCTTGCCGTTCAGCTCGGCGGTGGCAAAATCTTTGATATAACCTTCGTCCTTGAGGACTTGGGCGACCGCCGCCTTTTGTTTAGACGCCGGCAT
Source organism: Chromatiaceae bacterium (assembly GCA_050121305.1). Taxonomy (GTDB): domain Bacteria; phylum Pseudomonadota; class Gammaproteobacteria; order Chromatiales; family Chromatiaceae; genus Thiosocius. Next base: position 6,881 of record JASFJQ010000067.1, on the reverse strand, counting down.
CCGGACGGACGCCTTGCCAGCAGCCTGGCCGTTGCGGATGCGAGTCAGCATATCCGCAATCGGATCTGACATGCTCATAATGGAACTCCTTTTGGTCAGACCACTCTTGTTGAGTGCGATACCGGTTTCACGACGATCCCCCGGTCGAGGGAGCCGACTAGTTTAGTAAAATTCCAGCGTTAAAGCTACCAGCTGGCCTTCTTCAATCCGGGGACGTCGCCGCGCATGGCCGCCTCGCGCAGCTTGTTGCGGCATAGGCCGAACTTGCGGTAAACGGCGTGCGGCCTGCCCGACGCCCTGCAGCGTCGTTGCTGACGCGCCGGACTTGCGTCACGCGGCAGCTTCTGCAGTGAAATCATTGCAGCATCAATCTCTTCCGCCGACTTCGTTCGATCGCCGATGATCGCTTTCAGTTCAGCGCGCCTATTGGCGTATTTGGTTACCGTCTTTGCCCGTTTGACCTCGCGGGCCCTCATGCTCTTTTTTGCCATGACTCTCTGCCAGGTTACTTGAACGGAAAATTGAAGCCGTCGAGCAGTGCCCGACACTCATCGTCATTCTTGGCCGTGGTGGTAATGGTGATATCCAAACCACGCAAGGCATCAATCTTGTCGTACTCAACCTCGGGGAAAATGATCTGCTCCTTCACGCCCATGCTGTAGTTGCCCATGCCGTCGAACGACCTGGCGCTCACACCGCGGAAATCACGAATTCGCGGAATCGCGATATTGATCAGTCGGTCGAGGAACTCATACATACGCTCCCGACGCAGCGTTACCTTGCAGCCAATCGGCCAGCCGTCGCGGATTTTGAAACCGGCCACCGACTTCTTGGCCTTGGTGATAATCGGCTTCTGTCCGGCGATCTTGGTCATGTCCCCGACCGCGAATTCCATGACCTTTTTGTCACCGACGGCCTCGCCAACACCCATGTTCAGCGTGATCTTTTCAATCCGTGGCACCTGCATGACAGTGCTGTACCCGAATTTTTCCATCAACTGGGGGATGACGGTTTCTTGGAAATGTTCCTGGAGCCTTGCCATAGCTATCGCCTCAGACGTCAACGACTTCGCCGTTCGACTTGTATACGCGCACCTTCCGGCCGTCATCGAGGGTCCTGAAGCCCACGCGATCGCCCTGGTTGGTGGCTGGGTTGAAAAGGGCGACATTTGATACGTGCAGCGGCATCTCCTTGTCGATAATGCCGCCTTGTTCACCCCTGTTCGGGTTCGGTTTCACGTGCTTTCTCGCCAGATTGACGTTTTCCACGACCACACGGTCTTCGACGACGCGCAACACGGTGCCGCGCTTGCCCTTGTCTTTACCGGCCAACACGATAACGTCGTCGCCTTTACGGATCTTGCTTGCCATCTTTGTCTACCTCAAAGCACTTCGGGTGCGAGCGAGATGATCTTCATGAAGCGCTCGCTGCGCAGCTCGCGGGTCACAGGCCCGAAGATACGGGTGCCGATCGGCTCCAGCTTGGCGTTGAGTAAGACCGCCGCATTGCCGTCGAAGCGGATCAGTGATCCATCGGGCCGCCGCACGCCCTTTCGCGTACGTACGACGACGGCGTTGAACACATCGCCCTTTTTGACCTTGCCTCGGGGGTTAGCATCTTTTATGGAAACCTTGATAACGTCCCCGATGCCGGCGTAACGTCGATGGGAGCCGCCCAGCACTTTGATGCATTGAACGCGACGTGCGCCACTGTTGTCGGCGACGTTCAGCAAAGACTGCATCTGGATCATGACCCTAACTCCACCAAAATTGACTGCTTGGATATCTTTCTTTAATTAGTTTGCGCGCTCGATCAGCTTGACAAAACGCCAGGTCTTGGTCTTCGACAACGGGCGGCACTGCTCTACGACTACCACGTCGCCTGTCTTGCATTCGTTGTTCTCGTCGTGGGCATGGACCTTGGTCGACTTGCGCACGAACTTGCCGTAGAGCGGATGCTTCACGAAGCGATCGATCACGACCGTGATGCTCTTGTCCATCTTGTCGCTCACAACACGCCCCTGCAGTGTGCGATTGTCTGCGGTTTGCTCACTCATGATTCACCTGCCTGGCGCATTTCGTTCAGTATTGTCTTCACGCGCGCGATATTGCGCCGCGCGTCTTTCATAAGGTGCGGCCGAGAGAACTGACCAGTACCGCGCTGCATGCGCAAGTTGAACTGCTCTTTCAGCAATTCTTGCAGGGCTTTACGCAGCTCTGCCTCCGATTGGCCGCGAAGTTCTGACGCTTTCATCACAGGATCATCCGTTTCACAAATGCGGTCTGTACCGGGAGCTTGGCCGCCGCGAGCGCAAAGGCTTCGCGGGCCAGGTCTTCGTTCACACCCTCGATTTCGTACAACATCCGGCCTGGCTGAATCTGGGCAACCCAGTATTCGACATTGCCCTTGCCCTTGCCCATTCGGACTTCGAGCGGCTTTTTCGAGACCGGCTTGTCAGGGAACACCCGGATCCAGAGCTTGCCACCGCGCTTTACCGTACGCGTAATGGTCCGCCGCGCTGCCTCGATCTGACGCGCTGTGATACGGCCGCGGCCGGTGGCCTTCAATCCGAATTCGCCGAAGCTGACTCGGTTACCGGATTGCGCCAGGCCGCGGTTACGGCCCTTCATCTGTTTCCGAAACTTGGTACGTTTAGGCTGCAGCATTATTTACCCTGCCCTCGCGGTGCGCCTTTGGCCGGTGCCGAAGCTTCCTGCTCTTCCTCGCTGTCACCGAAGACCTCGCCCTTGAAGATCCAGGTTTTCACACCGATGATTCCGTAAGTGGTTTGTGCCTCGGCGAAGCCATAATCAATATCGGCACGTAAAGTGTGCAGCGGTACGCGGCCTTCGCGATACCATTCACTGCGCGCGATTTCCGCGCCGTTGAGCCGACCGGCGATATTGACCTTGATTCCTTGTGCGCCCAGACGCATCGAATTCTGAACCGCGCGTTTCATCGCGCGACGGAACATAATGCGGCGCTCGAGCTGCTGCGCGATGCTTTCCGCTACCAACTGTGCATCCAACTCCGGCTTGCGGATCTCTTCGATGCTGATGTGCACGGGTATCCCCATGCGCGCCGCGACCTCTTTGCGCAGCGCATCGATGTCCTCACCCTTCTTACCGATCACCAGACCTGGTCGCGCGGTGTGGACGGTGATGTGCGCGTTCTTCGCAGGCCGATCGATCTGAATCCGGCTCACAGAGGCCTGACGCAGCTTCTTCTTCAAGAAATCGCGCACTTCCAGATCGGTGTTGAGAAGATCGGCGTAATCCTTGCTGTCGGCGTACCACTTCGATGTCCAGTCCGAGACGATGCCAAGGCGAATGCCGGTTGGATGTACTTTTTGACCCATAGTTTTCTGCCCGTTTACTCGTCCGCTACCGTAATGGTGATATGACTGGTGCGCTTTAGAATTCGCGCCGCGCGGCCCTTGGCACGTGCACGGATGCGCTTCATCGTTGGCCCCTCGTCCACGCACACCGTTTTCACCTTCAATTCATCGACGTCGGCGCCTTCGTTGTTCTCCGCGTTCGCGACCGCAGAATCCAATACCTTCTTCATCATTGCGGCACCCTTCTTGTTGCTGAATGACAGCACGTTGAGCGCCTGCTCGACGGGAAGGCCGCGGATCTGGTCAGCAACCAGGCGGCTCTTCTGAGGCGATATGCGCGCGAAGCGCAGTTTTGCGACAGCCTGCATGACCCTCTCCTTAACGCGACTTCTTATCCGCGACGTGGCCGCGGTAGTTCCGCGTCAACGCAAACTCACCCAGTTTGTGTCCGACCATATTCTCGGAAACCAGCACCGGGACGTGTTGCTTGCCGTTGTGCACTGCGATCGTCAGGCCGACCATGTCGGGGCTCACCATGGAACGACGAGACCAGGTCTTTATGGGGCGGCGGTCGTTACTGGCGCGCGCAGCATCCACCTTCTTCTGCAGGTGGATATCGATAAAAGGTCCCTTGCGGATTGAACGTGGCATAGCCTTACTTGCCTCTCACCTGGTTATTTGCGACGTCGGTCGCGCACGATGAACGCATCGGTGCGCTTGTTGGAACGCGTCTTGAAGCCTTTCGTCGGCGTACCCCAGGGGCTCACCGGGTGGCGACCACCGGATGTCCGCCCTTCGCCGCCGCCATGCGGGTGATCCACCGGATTCATCACGACACCGCGCACGGTCGGTCGAACACCGCGCCAGCGGCTGGCACCCGCCTTTCCCAGCTTGCGCAAGTTATGCTCTGAGTTACTCGCGGCACCCAGGGTCGCGCGGCAGTCTGCATGGACTTTCCGCATCTCGCCGGAGCGAAGGCGCAGGGTCGCATAGTCGCCTTCGCGCGCGATCAGCTGGGCCGAGGCACCGGCGCTGCGCGCCAGCTGTGCGCCCTTGCCGATCTTGAGCTCGATACAGTGCAGCGTGCTGCCGACCGGGATGTTCCGCAGCGCCATGCTGTTTCCGACCGAGATCGGTGCCTCCAGGCCGGAACGAATCTCGGCTCCCTGGCGAACGCCCGCCGGTGCAATGATGTATCGCCGCTCGCCATCCGCATACTTGATCAGCGCGATGTGCGCGGTCCGGTTCGGGTCGTATTCCAGCCGCTCCACAATCCCCGGCACACCGTCCTTATCGCGTTTGAAATCAATGACGCGGTAGCGCTGTTTGTGCCCGCCGCCCTTGTGGCGTGTGGTAACGCGCCCAGCATTGTTGCGACCGCCGGACTTGCTTTTCTGCGAGACCAGCGGCGAATGCGGCTGGCCCTTGTGCAGCCCTTCGCTCTTGACCTTGACGACGTGACGACGGCCTGGTGATGTCGGTTTTGTCTTGACGATTGCCATTGTTCTGTCCGTTGCCTATACCGCAGCAGCCATCAGGCGCCACCGGCGAAATCAATATCGTGACCTTCCTGCAGACGCACGTATGCCTTCTTCCAGCTACTGCGTCTGCCCATTACTCCACCGAAGCGCTTCTGCTTGCCCTTGACGTTGATCGTGCGCACCTGGTCGACTTTCACGTCGAACATCAGCTCGACCGCTTTCGCGATTTCCGGCTTGGTTGCATCCGTGGTCACTCGAAATGCAAACTGGTTTGCGCGGTCGGCCGCCAGCGAACTCTTCTCAGAGACGACTGGGCTCAGCAGAATACTCATCAAACGTGCCGTGCTCATGCCAGCTTCTCCTCCAGTGCTTTGAGGGCGCCCGAAGTAATCACCACTTTGTCAAAGCCGATCAGACTTATCGGGTCCAGCTCCGCGAGCGTGCGCGCGTCGACCTGGTAGAGATTGCGACTGGCCAACAGCAGGTTTTCGTCCACGGACTCCGTCACGATCAGCGCATCATTTGCACCGAGCTCGGCCAGCTTCCCGACCAGCTCCTTGGTCTTTGGCGCCGAGACACTGAACGAGTCGACAACCACCAGGCGCGCCTGGCGAACCAATTCGGAGAGAATCGAGCGCAGCGCTCCGCGGTACATCTTGCGATTGACCTTTTGCTCGTAGTTGCGCGGTTGCGCAGCGAAGGCGACGCCGCCGGAGCGCATGATCGGACTGCGTATTGTGCCCTGGCGAGCGCGACCGGTGCCCTTTTGCCGGAACGGCTTGGCACCACCACCGCTCACGGCCGAACGGTTCTTCTGCGCCTTGGTGCCGGCGCGAGCAGCGGCCATATAGGCAACCACGACTTGATGCACCAGCGACTCTTTGTAATCGGCGCCGAACACCGTATCGGAGACCTGGATTGTGGAACCGCCTTGTACGCTCAGGTCCATGTTCTCAGCCCTTATTCTTCAACTTGATCGCGGGTGTGATGACGACGTCGCCACCACGCGCGCCCGGCACGGCGCCCTTGATCAAAATCAGATTGCGTGAAGGATCGATGCGCACCACTTCGATACTCTGGGCGGTAACGCGTGCGTCCCCCATGTGACCGGCCATCTTTTTCCCTTTGAACACCCGACCAGGGGTCTGGCATTGACCGATCGAACCCGGCGCGCGGTGCGACAGCGAGTTGCCATGGGTCGCGTCCTGGGTGCGGAAGTTGTGACGCCTGACGCCGCCCTGAAATCCTTTGCCCTTGCTGATGCCCCGGACGTCGACCTTCTGGCCCGCTTCGAAAATGGTGGCATCGATCTCGGCGCCCACAGCGGGGACGTCGCCACTGTGGTCGTCGAGGCGGAATTCCCAAAGCCCCCGCCCTGCTTCGACACCGGCTTTGGCGTAGTGCCCGGCCAATGGCTTGTTGACACGCGAGGATTTCTTGCTGCCGACGGTGACCTGGATCGCGCTATACCCGTCCGTCTCCGGTACGCGTACCTGTGTTACGCGATTCGGCTCAGCCTCGATGACAGTCACCGGTATGGATACACCTTCGTCGGTGAATACCCGGGTCATTCCCGCCTTTCGGCCTACGATTCCAATCGCCATCTCTACTAACCTCAGTTGAGCTTGATCTGCACGTCGACGCCGGCGGCCAAATCAAGCTTCATCAACGCATCGACCGTCTTGTCGGTCGGGTCGACGATATCCATCAGGCGTTTGTGCGTGCGGATCTCGTATTGGTCACGCGCATCTTTGTTGACATGCGGCGAAATCAACACGGTGAAACGCTCCTTCTTGGTCGGCAACGGGATCGGGCCAAGCACCTGAGCGCCAGTCCGCTTGGCGGTGTCGACGATCTCGCGCGCAGACTGATCGATCAGCCGGTGATCGAAGGATTTCAGACGGATTCGAATACGCTGACTTGACATTGCATTCACTCGATAATCTTGGCGACGACACCGGCGCCGACGGTGCGCCCGCCCTCGCGGATCGCAAAGCGCAGACCCTCGTCCATCGCGATCGGCGCAATCAGCTTCACCGTCATCTTCACGTTGTCGCCCGGCA
>JASFJQ010000066.1:0-8507 GCA_050121305.1 Chromatiaceae bacterium | reverse complement strand
GTCGGCACTTGCGTGCCTACCTCGGCACCATCCCGGCCTACGGGCAGGATGAGGCCATCCAGGGCGTCAAGCTGCAGGGAGCGGTGAAGGGCGGGCCGGCCGAGAAGGCCGGGATTCGAAACGGCGACATGCTGGTAGCGCTGGCGGGCGTCGATATCGAGACCATCCACGACTTCATGACGGCGCTCGCGGGCCTGAAGGTGGGCGAAACAACCGATCTTATCGTGGTGCGGAACGGGGAGCGGATGTCGCTGGAGGTCACCCCGGTCGCGAGGGAGTGAGACCGGAAGCGTGATCGCGAATCGAGCGCTAGCTGAGGCAGATCAACCTTCGCCGGCCGCGTTGGCGTTAGCGTTGCAACAGGAGAGGCAGAGGGTAGAGCTCAACGGCCCGATCAGGAGGTGAAACATGGATATTCAACTGGCGGATGTCACCATCCACATCGATGAGGCGCTGGACGCGGCGAAGCGCGCGGAAATCGAAGACAAGCTGCGGGCGATCGATGGCGTGGTCAGCGTGCACAATCCAGACAATAGACCGCATCTGGCCGTGATCGAGTACAACCCGAGCAAGGTCAAGTCGATGGCTTTGCTCGAGACCGTCAAAGGCCAGGGCGTGCATGCCGAGCTGATCGGTCTGTAGGGATCAACGGCAATCAATGGGGTCAGATTCGATTGTTTCGTGAATTGATTGCCAGCCGGGCAAGGTTTCAATCGAGTCTTACCCTATTGAATCGTTGATACTCTAAGGCTGCGTTGTGCGGCGTAAGATGTCGACGATCTCGATATCGAACTGCAGATCCTCGCCGGCCAGCGGGTGATTCGCGTCCACGACGATATAGTCGGGATGCACCTCGACGATCGTCACCGACACGTGCTGCGCTTCGCTGGTCTGCGCGTCGGCGAACACCGCCGCGTTGAGCCGTGCGCCCACTACCAGTTCGAGCCGGTGTGACAAGGAGGCACGCGCGATGCGGGTCCGCATTCCGGGTTCGTCCCGGTAGGGGCCGAAGGCCTGCGCGGAGGGGATATGGATGCGCCTTTTGTCGCCGACACCCATTCCGACCAGCGCGTCCTCGAGTGCTGGCAGTACCTGCCGTTGACCGAGCGTGATGCCGCGCGGGGCCAGCCCGTCGGTGGTCTCGAAGATCTCTCCGCCTACGACTCGTGCCTCGTAATGCAGCAATACGGTGTCGCCGGCGATGGCTGTGCGCTCAAGGGTCGCGGCGCCGGCCTTGCCGGTTGCATCCGCCGCATGCAGCGGCGCAATGCCGAACACAAGGCCGCAGAGGCCGAGCCAGAGGAGCAGGGCAGTGGAAAGCTGCATAGGTTTGAAAGACCGGCGCCCGCGGTGCGGGCGCCGGTGCATCATTTGTGGCTATTTCTTCAGCTTCGCCATCTTGCGGATGGCCGCGTTGTGCTGGTCGTCGTCCGGCGCATTACCGTCCAGCTTCACCCGGTCGCCCTCGTGGCAGGCGAGACAGGTACCGACCCGACTGATGCGCTCCAGCTCCTCTTTGTTGAACGGCCGTGCGCCCTTGTGGTTGGTGGCCTGTAGCTGCTTGCCGTCCTCGGTGACGATGCGCTCCAGCTCGAAGTCGACCGGGGGCGGACCATCGGGGAAGTTGTCTTTGATACTGTAGAAGCCGCTGCCCAGGCCCAGGGTCTTGCGGTTCATGTGGCAGTCCGCACAGGTGCGCGACTTTGCACTGATGGTGTGTGGCTGCACCGGGTTGTGCGCAAAGCCGCTGGTGCCGTCGACGGTGGTGTAGGCGTAGTTGCTTATGCGGTTCTTGTCGCCGTCCATCTGCGTCAGGATGACCTGGCAGCCGGGGATGAAAGGCGAGACCTTGCCCTTGCTGTTGATGCCGAGGATCGGCGACTCCCAGCGCAGATAGGAGCGCGATTCACTCCAGTTGAAGGCGGTATTCTCCCGATTGCCCTTGAAGCTCATCTTGCTCGGGTCGCCGCCTTTCTTGCCGTTGAGCCAATCACCGCTCGTCTTGGCTACGTCCTGCTTGGCATGACAGCCGTAGCACTGCGGCGCCCACTCGGCGTGGCAGGCGTAGCACTCCAGCTTTTCCATGTGGGTCGGGATGTCGACCATTGCCGCATGCCCCTCTTTGGACAGCTCGGCGCCCTTCAGGATCGGGATCTCGTGTTGCTTCTCGGTCATCTTGGCGACCAAGAACACCTTGCCGTCGCGTTTGACGATGTTCTGGAGTTCGTTGCCCTCGGCAGTGACGAAGGTCGGTTCCTCTTTGATCGTGCCATGGCAGGTCTCGCAGCGAATCTCGACGGCATTCTCACGCTTTTCATACAGATAGCCGTCGCCATGCAGGTCGTGGGTAGCATGGCAGTCGATGCAGGTCATCCCACGTTCGTAGTGCACGTCGCCTTCGAGGTGGTTGTAGAACTTGCCGTGTAGCTTGCCTTGCTTGTTGCCGTCCGGCCGCCACGGGGTGCCGTAGCCGTCGCTCTCCATGGTCCCGATGAACGAGACGCCCGTCCGCGCACCGCGATTGTGGCAGTGGATGCACTGGTACTCCGGTACCAGGGAGGTGAGGCGATGGACCTTGGGGCGGTCCTTCTGCGTCTTGTCGATTGCCTTGTCGCCACCTTCATAGGTCGCATTGTCGGAATAGATCATGTGGCAGGCCGCGCAGCCACTCGCCCGATAATCGCCGTCGCGCTGGTGGCCGTCACTCCAGACGTGGCAGCGCAGGCACTGGTTGCGCAGATAGTCGTCGCCGATCGAGTTGTCGGGCCCCTCGGGCTTGCTCGGATCGTACGACGGGATCTGCTTGAGCGACGCGACAGTGTTCGGCTTGCCGGTATGCAGCGCCTCGATATCGTAGTTCGCATAGATCGCGTCACGGGTCTGCGCACCGAAATCGTAGCGGGTGCCGCTGATGATGCCCGCGCTGGTGGCGTGCAGCGACGTCTTGACCGCGGCGATCTCTGCTGCATGGCACTCGCCGCAGACCTCGTCGGCGACGCGCAGATCCGATGGGTTGGCATACATGTCCTTGTGTGCCGTCTCGATATCGGTCGCATCACCGTCGCCCCTGTGACAGTCGACGCAGGTGAGTTTGGCCATCTTTTTGATGTCGGAGATGCGCTCGATGCCCTCGTGGCAACTCATGCAGCCCTTGTTGTCATCCCACTTCTTCGGTGCCGCATTGGCGGAGGGTACGAACACCAGGGCGGCGATGAACGCAAACACCAGGGTCAAGCTGAGCGCAGCCGAGAGCAGCTCGGTCCCGCGTGGGTCTTCGTTCATCGTGGGGTCTCCTGAATGTGGCACTGACCGCTCTGGTGGCAGCTTGGGCTTGTTATTTGTTCGATTAAAGTTAGCAGAGCGAGTAGGGTTTTCAGTGCGTCGCTCGGGCGCGAGAGGTGCTTTTTCGATTGCCGGATGAGAAGGTTAAAATAATAAAAATAGGAAGTTATGATTGATTTATAAAAATTGTTGGGGTATCTCTCTAAAGGACAAGATCCACATTTTCTTGATACAGATCAACTCCAAACGATCCGGGTAGCTTGAACCGGGTCGCACCCTGTGATCTCTGCGATTGAGACCCACACCGACCCCGACAATGGCTTATTCTTCACGCCCTCAACCGATGGGAGAATCTCCATGAGCTTTTTCGGAAAGATCCTCGACAAACTAGGCATATCGCAGGCTGAAGCCGCTCCCGCCGCCGGTCAACAGAAGCCGGCCGCTGCACAGCCGGATGCGACGGCGGCGACACCACCCGAGGCCGCGGCCCCTGCCGTACCGGCCCCGACCGCCGTCTCGGTTGTGGATGTCAGGGCGCACCTGGAAGAACTTGCTGCCGCCAATCCTCAGAAGCTCAACTGGAAGACATCGATCGTCGATCTGCTGAAGCTTCTCGATCTCGATAGCAGTTATGCCGCCCGCAAAGAACTGGCGACCGAACTCGCATGTCCTGCGGAATTCATGAGCGATTCCGCCCAGATGAACATGTGGTTGCACAAGACCGTACTGAAGAAGATCGCCGACAATGGGGGCAACATTCCAGCCGACCTGCTGGACTGACCCCTCCGTGTTCTTGTTTTTGTCGTCATACAGGGCCCAAGACTTGCCGATTGCCTCTCTTGTTTCGTCGATCTCCGATTTATTCGTCGGGTTGGCGGACGCCCCCCGTAGCGGCGCCCGCACAGCGTTTGAGTGACATGATGGCGGTGGCAGAAATACCGGACGTATCGTCGGCCCGATGATTGCGTGACTTGGCTGATGACCGTCTCGGTCATCCGGCGTTGCTGTTTCGAACGAGTCTGACCCGATCGAAAAATTGTGGCAGGCTGTCGAGGATTGCTCGCGCTGGGGAGGAAGCCGATGTCGCAACTCTTGTCATTGTCACGCGCCGCGCGGCTCGCGGGGGTGTCGCGGGGTGAGCTGCAGGCGACGATTCGCGAGCGTGACATCCAGACCTTCGAGGGTCAGATCGCGGTCGAGGATCTGCTGAAGGCGTATCCGGCGATCGACATGGAGCATGATCCCGTGCTCGAGCGTCTTGCCTCGATCAAGGCCGCTGCCAAGCCCAAGTCGCGCTACTCGGATCACTGGCTGCCGGAACCCGAGGTCCTGATGGCCCGCCTGGAGGAGTTCCAGCATGTGCTGACGCGCACCAAGGCGACGCTCAATCGTATGGAGCAGCTGCTGGCGGAGGTCACCGAGAGTCTGGAGGCGGTCGTCGAGGCCGATGACCCGCGGTTGCGCGAGACCGTGGTGCAACTCAGCGGGCGGTTGCGCCAGGCCCTGGACAAGGCGCAGACGCAGGCAGACCGACGCGCCGAGATCTTCGCGCGTGATGCCATGCTACGCTTCATCGCGGTCAGTGCGCGTATCGAGCCCAGCGGTCACGAGTTCTTCGTCGAGGGTAAGGATTCGCTGCTGGATGCGGCGCTGAGGGCAGGGCTACACCTTGATTACGGCTGCGCCAGCGGCAACTGCGGCGCCTGCAAGGTGCGGGTGCTGCAGGGCAAGGTACGCAAGATCCGTACGCACGATTTTGTCCTCAGCGCACGTGAGCAGGAGCAGGGCTATTGCCTGGCCTGCTCGAACACCGCGGTCTCGGACGTCGTGATCGAGGCCACCGAGGCCTTGAGTGCGACGGATCTTCCGCGGCAGGAGATTCGCTGCGTCGTGCGCAGTAAAGAGGGCGTCAGCGACGGCCTGAACCTGGTCCACGTGCAGACGCCGCGCACCCAAACCCTGCGCTTCATGGCGGGCCAACGGGTGTTGATGACCCTCGAGGATGGCAAGCAACGGGAGCTCGCGGTGGCCAGTTGTCCATGTGATGGGCGCAACCTGCAGTTTCTGCTGCGCAGCGGCGTCGGTGACGGCTTTGCGCAGACCCTGCTCGCGGGCCGTCACAGTCAGACCCTGTTGATCGAGGGCCCGCACGGCGACTTCCTGCTCGAGGAGGAGGCGTCAGAACCCGCGGTGTTCGTCGCCGTCGGTGACGGCCTTGCGTCGATCAAGAGCCTGGTCGAGCAGGCCATCGCGATCGACAATGCGGCGGCGCTGCATCTGTTTCGGATAGACGACGCCCCCAGCGGCGGCCAATTGGATAACCTATGCCGCTCGTGGAACGACGCGCTGGACAACTTCAGTTATCACCGTCTCGATCCCGGTGTCGGGCCGGCGCAGGCGGCACGGTCGATTGACGATGCCCTTATGGACCTGGCGGGGCATCGCCTGTATGTCGCTGGCTCGGCGGCCTGGCTGGATGGATTCATCGAGCACCTCATCCGCCTCGGTGTCCCGGCGGGCAATATCCGGGCGGATCGCATCGACGCCACGGGCGTTCGGTGCATTTCGGCCGACATCTGAGGCCGCAACGGCATCATCGGTGCCCGGAACGCTCGCGACGGAATACCGTGAGATAAGCGCGCAGGCTCTCCGCCTGTTGTCGAATCTCACGGCGGCGCGCGTCGTCGAGGCGCGCGAGATTGCGCCACTGCATCGCGGCCCGCGGGTGTTTGGCAAACCGCGCCTCGTGGCGCATCAGAAAATCCCAGTAGAGTGTAGTGAACGGACAGGCCGAGTCGCCGCTGGCCTGGTCCGGCCTAAAGCGGCAGCCGCTGCAGTAATTGCTCATACGCTGGATGTAGCGCCCCGAGGCGGCGTAGGGCTTCGAGCCCAGCAGGCCACCGTCGGCGTGTTGTGACATCCCGAGGGTGTTGGGGGCCTCCACCCACTCCACTGCGTCGACATAGACCGCGAGATACCACTCGTGGATCTCTCGCGGACGCACGCCGAGCAGCAGCGCGAACAACCCGGTCACCATGAGGCGCTGGATATGGTGCGCATAGCCATGCGCCAGCGTCTGGCCGATCACCTGTCGCAGGCAGGCCATGTCGGTGTCGCCGCTCCAATAAAAGTCAGGCAGTGGCTGATCGGCACCGAGGCTGTTGCGCTCGAGATAATCGGGCATCTCCAGCCAGTAGACCCCGCGGACGTATTCACGCCATCCCAGGATCTGGCGCACGAAGCCCTCGACGGATGACAGCGGGGCATGCCCGGTGTGATAGGCATCGACCGCGGCATCGATGACCTCGCGCGGGTTCAGCAGTTTGAGATTGAGCGCGGCGGACAGGGTCGAGTGGTACAGCCATGGTTCGCTGTCCCACATGGCATCCTGAAAGGGGCCGAACGCCGGCAGGCGCCGGTCGATGAAATCCTGCAGCAATGTCAGCGCCTGCTCTCGGCTGACCGGCCAGGCGAAGTCGTCCAGGCTGCCGGGGTTGTCAGGGAACTGTGTCTCGACGTCGGCCAGCGCCTCGCGGGTGATGTCGTCAGGCGGAAAACCGGGGTGTGTGGGTATCTCTCCAGGCCCGTGTTTACCAAAGGGTTTGCGGTTCTGTTGATCGAAGTTCCAACGGCCGCCCGCGGGTTTGCGCTCCTCCATCAGGATGTCGTGCCGTTGCCGCATGTGCCGATAAAAGTGTTCCATCACCAGGACCTTGCGCCCGCGGCGCCATTCCGCGAAGTCGTCACGGGTGCTCAGGAAGTGGCTGTCGGGGAGGCGATCGACGGACAGGTCGGCCCTCGCGCACACGGCGTCGATCTCGGCCTGCACGCCGTACTCGCCGGCCTCGACCATGACCAGGCGTTCGGGGTGGTGCCGATGGATTGCGGCCTCCAGGGCACTGCTGAAGCTCGCGGCCTCCGCGTGATCGATATCCACATAGTCCAGTGCATAGCCCTGCCGCTGCAGCCAGGCGGCATGATGACGCATGGCGGCCAGAAACAGTGCGGTGCGCGCCCTGTGCGACCGGATGCGCTGGGACTCGGCGCGCGCCTCGATCATCAGCACGCGGTCTTTCTTCTTGGCGCACTGTGTCCGCCAGGCCGCGTCGCGGTCGAGTTGGTCGCCCAGGACAAGGATCAGGTGGCGCGTGCTCATGTCGACTTGGCGGGTGCGCGCCGACAACGTTCCGAGCAGTAGCGTACCGCATCCCAGTTGTTCCGCCAGCGCCTGCGCCAACTGAACGGGCGCCCACAGACGGGACACAGGCGCGTGGGCAGGTTTGGCTTTTTATGCGCCATCGTCGAACAGGTCGGATTGCGGGTGCGGGACTCGTGCGACGCGCGCGCCACGTCGCCGACTACCGTGACGATGGTGAATGGCGCGGCTCTCGGCGCGCGCCATACCGCTGCGCCGCGCCAGTTGGATGCGCTGGCGCGCGCTGCGCGCGGCGGCCTCGTGATCGACCAGCGGCGCCGGATAGTCACGTCCGATGCGCACACCGCAGCGCTGTTGCTCAGCGGGCGGCATGCGCCACGGGGTGTGGATCCAGGCCCCGTCGACGGCGGTGAGCTCCGGTACCCAGGTGCGGATGAAGCGGCCCGTCGGGTCCTGATCCAGCGATTGCTTGATCGGGTTGTAGATGCGCAGGGTGTTGATGCCGGTGGTCCCGGACTGCATCTGTGCCTGTGGATAGTGGATGCCGGGCTCGTAGTCGACGAACTGACGCGCCAGATGCAGCGCCGGGTCGCGCCAGTGCAGCCAGAGTTGATAGCTGGCGACCGACATCAGCATGGCGCGCATGCGAAAGTTGATCCAACCGCTGTGATCCAGTGCGCGCACGCAGGCGTCGACGAAGGGCCAGCCGGTCTCGCCCCGAGACCAGGCCGCCAGCCGGACCGGGTCGGCGCGCTCGTCGCGCAGGCCGTTCATCGCGGTATGCAGGTTTTCGAATTCGACGCGCGGTTCGCTCTCGAGCTTCTGCATGAAGTGGCAATGCCAGTGCAAGCGACCCTCGAAGGCCGCCAGCGCCTTGGGCCAGGCCGTTTGCCCGCGGCCGGGTCGGCCCTGCCACAATTGGCGCCGATGCCGGGTCACCTGCAGCACCTCGCGTATCGATAGCGTGCCGCTGGCCAGGTGTGCGCTGAGACGCGAGCAGCTGGCACTCGCGGTCAGTGGACTGGACATCTCGAGGTGGTAGCGCTCACCACGTACGGCCAGAAAACTG
>JASFJQ010000065.1:0-8578 GCA_050121305.1 Chromatiaceae bacterium | reverse complement strand
GGGCGCCGAGGACCTGACCAAGGAGGTCCTGGACGACTGGTATAGCTACTTCCATCAGTGTTCACAATGCCGACGCTGCTCGGTGTTCTGCCCCTATGGTATCGACACTGCCGAGATCTCGATGGCCGCGCGCGAGATCATGGACCGCATCGGCGTGGGTCAAAAGTACTGCAACGAAATCATCGGCAAGGTCTACAAGATCGGCAACAATCTCGGCCTGCCGGAAATGGCGCTGGCGGATACCCTGGAAGGCCTGGAAGAGGACGTCGAAGAAGAGACGGGCGTAGCGGTCAAGTATCCGCTGGACGTCAAGGGCGCCGATATCCTGCTGGTCACCCCCTCGGCAGACTTTTTCGCCGAGCCGCACGTCGATGGGCTGATTGGCTATGGCAAGGTGTTCCACGAGGCGGGGGTCTCCTGGACCCTGAGTTCGAAGGCCTCAGAGGCGGCCAATTTCGGCATGTTCATCGGCTCCTACGAAAATATGCGGCGCGTCTCGCTGCGTATCCGCGAGGCGGCACTGGAACTCGGCGTCAAGCGCATCATCTTTGGCGAGTGCGGCCACGCCTGGCGCGTGGCTTACAGCTTCCTCAACACACTTGCCGGGCCATTCGACTTCCTCGATCCGAAGTACCCGGTGCCGCAGCATATCCTCGAGTTCACCTGGGGCGAGATTCAGAAGGGCACGCTGAAGATCGACAAGTCGGCCAACGACGACATGGTCGTCACCTACCACGATTCATGCAATGTGGCGCGCGCCTCGCGCATGGGCAATGAGCCGGGTGGGCAGTTCAAGATCCCGCGCAACGTAATCAAGGCAGTGTGCAACAACTTCGTCGACATGGCGCCGGAGACCATTCACGAGAACACCTTCTGCTGCGGTGGCGGGGGTGGCCTGCTCACCGACGACCTGATGGAGCTGCGCGTGAAGGGCGCCAAGCCGCGTATGGAGGCGCTCAAGAACGTGATCGAGGAACACGGCGTCACCAATATGGCGGCGATCTGTGCGATCTGTAAGTCCCAGTTCACCAAGGTGCTCCCGTACTACGGGATGGACATGGACATGATCGTCAGCGTTCATCAACTAGTTTCGAATGCCATCGTGCTGACTGGCCAGACCAGTGAGGACGATGAAGAAGAATCCGCGGAAGACGCTGCCTGAGGGCCGCGCCGCCGTGACGCAAAGACATCCGATCCTGAGGGATCATTCGGGCACTTTTTAAAGGAGAGTTTAGATGGCAACTCCTAGCGATGAGATGAAGACCAAGCTGACTTGGCGCCGCTTCGAAGACGGTGCTAATCAATGGGATTCCTTCACCGACAAGATTTTTCTGGAAGATACCTCGCACAAGTGCCCTACCTATGTGCACAAGACGCCGCCGTGCCAAGGCAGCTGTCCCTCGGGTGAAGACATCCGCGGTTGGCTGGCCATCGTCCGGGGCCAGGAAAAGCCCGCGGGCGATATGAGCTGGCAGGAATACGCCTTCCGGCGTTCCACCGAGGCCAATCCCTTCCCGGCCATGATGGGGCGTGTCTGTCCGGCCCCGTGTCAGGATGGCTGCAATCGCAACGAAGTCGAGGACTTCGTAGGTATCAACGCGGTCGAACAGTTCATTGGCGACACTGCGCTCGAGAACAACTATCAATTCGAGGCCGGGCCGGATACCGGGAAGAAAGTCGCGGTCATCGGCGGCGGGCCGGCCGGTATGGCCGCTACCTTCCAGCTGCGTCGCAAGGGCCACAGTGTTGCCGTATTCGAATCGCAGCCGGAGCTGGGGGGCATGATGCGCTACGGCATCCCCAACTACCGCATACCGCGCGACAAGCTGGCGGGCGAGATTCAGCGCATCGTCGATATGGGTAAAGTCGAGGTCCATACCAACACCCGTGTCGGCGAAGACATTACGGTCGAGGATCTGGAAAGAGACTACGATGCCGTCCTCTGGGCGGTCGGCTGCTGGACCGGTCGCGGTCTGCCTGTTCCCGGCTGGGACGGCACTCCCAACTGCGTCTCGGGCGTCGCCTTCCTGAAGGCCTTCAACGAAGGCCGCATGAAGGTCACGGCGGAAAAAGTGGTTTGCGTCGGAGGCGGCGACACGTCCATCGACGTCGTCTCCGTTGCGCGCCGCCTCGGCCACATTGAGCAGACGAATCCGAGCGACCGGCCCGAACTGGTGGTCCAGGACGGCTTTGTGGCACATGACTCGGCGGTTACCGCGGCCGCGCAGGGCGCCGAGGTCACGCTGACCTCGCTGTTCGCTAAATCGGAAATGACCGCGGCCGAGCACGAGGTGCATGATGCCCTGCATGAGGGAGTGACCATCCTCGACGAGGTCATGCCGGTCGAGGTCATCATCGGTGACGACGGCCGTGCGACGGGTCTGAAGATCGCCAAGTGTAAGATGGAGGACGGTCGCCCGACGCCGGTCGAGGGTACCGAGCAGACCCTCGAGGCGGATCTGATCGTTGCCGCTATCGGCCAGGGTGGCGACCTGACCGGCATCGAGATTCTGGACAATGGTCGTGGTCTTATCAATGCCGATAGCTTCTATCAGGTGCCCGACCGCGAGAAGCATTTCGTCGCCGGCGACATCATCCGTCCGCACCTGCTGACCACGGCGATCGGCCAGGCGTCGATCGCGGTCGACTCGATCGATGAATACCTGCACAACAAACAGCACAAGAAGCGTCCCAAGGTCGACGTCCATCATTTCGACCTGGACGAAAAGATGCGGGAGGCCGGGTTGGCCCCGGAGCACTTCGAGGTCGCCGAACACGGTGATCTGCGCGGTACCTCGAGTGGCAATTGGGCTGTGCACAACTATGAGGATCGCTCGTTCGCCGAGGTCATACCTCACGACGAGCTGTTCCTGGGGCACTTCGCGTATACGCCGAGACTGAAGCGTCGCGAAGAAGTCCCGACCGCCGAGGACGTCCTCGGTCACTTCCACGAGCGCATGATCGGGCTGGAAGAGGCGCAGGCGAAGGAGGAGGCCGAGCGTTGCATGAGTTGCGGCATGTGTTTCGAGTGTGACAACTGTGTGATCTTCTGTCCTCAGGATGCGGTCTATCGGGTCAAGAAGACCGAGGCGACCACCGGTCGTTACGTGGCAACTGACTACGATCGCTGCATCGGCTGTCATATCTGCGCCGATGTCTGCCCGACGGGTTACATCAAAATGGGTCTTGGCGAATAACGCGGTAGAGATGCACAGGCAATGAAAGGTAATTCTGGGTTCAGTCTGCTGCTCGCCTTCTTGCTGGGCATCGTTGCAGGCCTGGGCACCGCGCACGCCGGAGGGGGCGTAGCGGGGACGGCGAAGGCAGATAGACTCGATGTCTGCGTAGAGCCCACCGACGTCATGCGGCGCAGGCATTTCGATTTCATCAAGCACCAGCGCGACATTACGGTGCATGAGGGCATCCGAAAGACAGACCACAGCCTGGCCGGCTGTGTCGATTGCCACGTGCGCATGGATGCCAAGGGCGAGCATGTGCCGATAGACGCCTCGGGAGAGTTCTGCGCCGCCTGTCATGAATACACGGGCGCAACGTTGGACTGTTTCTCCTGTCACGCTACAAAGCCCACGGGGATTCCACAATGAGTCAGCCTGACCAGCCCACGGATGTGAAGCGCCGCAGGCTCCTGGGTGGCGTGGGTGCCGCGGCGGCGGCGACAGCCGTTGCGCCCGGGGTATTGCTGCAGTCATTGGGCAATGCCGCGCCGCGTGAAACGGCGGTCACCGATGACGTGCGCTATGGCATGTTGATCGATACCACCAAATGCGTCGACGGCTGTAACAACGAGTGCGTCTCTGCCTGCGATAAGGAGAACGGACTCGATCTGATGGTACGGCCGGAAGGCGCGAGCGAGGCTTTGTGGGACATGCAGCGGCCGCGCTGGATCCGCAAGATCAAGTTGAAGAACAACCTGACCGGCCGGGTCACCAGCCTGCCGATGATGTGCCAGCACTGCGAGCACCCGCCCTGTGTCGACGTCTGCCCGACCGGTGCGTCGTTCCAGCGGGCTGACGGACTGGCATTGGTTGATCGGCACACCTGTATCGGCTGTCGCTATTGCATGATGGCATGCCCTTACGGTGCACGATCGTTCATCCATGAGAACGTTCAGTACAGCTCGACTGCGGTGCCTCGCGGCAAGGGCTGCGTCGAGAGCTGCACCCTATGCGTGCACCGGATCGACCAGGGCGGTACGACGACCGCTTGCCAGGACGCCTGTCCGCATGACGCCATCGTTTTCGGTGACCTCAAGGATCCCAACAGCGCGGTGTCGAAGGCGATGGCCAGCAAGCCCAGCGTGGAGATTCGAGGGGACCTGAACCTGAACACGGCGGTCCGTTACACAGACGTCTGAGCCAGATCGAGAGAGCTATTCGGCCATGCAAAAGATTCATTACCGCGAATGGGGTATCGAGGCGCCGCGCTATTGGGGGCTGCTCGCGGTGCTGGGCGCAATCATCGCCGTTGCCGGCTTTGCGGTCCTGTATATGGAACACGAGGGTCATTGGGTGACCGGCATGAGTAACCAGATCGTCTGGGGCACCCCTCATGTCTTCGCGATCTTCCTGATCGTCGCGGCCTCGGGCGCGTTGAACGTCGCGTCGATCGGTTCGGTCTTTGGGCAGACGATGTACAAGCCGCTCGCGCGCCTGTCGGGTCTGATGGCGATTACGTTGCTGGTCGGCGGGCTCATCGTGCTGGTGCTCGATCTCGGCCAACCCTCACGGCTGATCGTTGCGATGACGACCTATAACTTCAAGTCGATCTTCGCCTGGAATATCTATCTCTATGTCGGTTTCTTGGCCCTGGTCGCGGTCTATCTTTTCGCGATGATGGAGCGCAAAGCCAACAAGTACAGCAAGGGCATCGGTGTTTTCGCATTCATCTGGCGGTTGGCACTGACCACCGGTACCGGTTCAATCTTCGGTTTCCTGGTTGCACGCCAGGCCTATGACGCCGCGATCATGGCACCGATGTTCATCATCATGTCATTCGCCTACGGGCTGGCCCTTTATCTGCTTGTCCTGATGTTCACCTTCAATACGGACGATCGCCCACTCGGCGACGTCGTGGTGCGACGGCTGAAGAACCTGCTCGGCGTTTTCGTCGCGGCCATCTTCTACTTCACCCTGGTCTACCACCTGACCAATCTCTATGGCACTGAGAATCACGCGCTCGAGGCCTTCATCCTGCGCGACGGCGGCGTGTACACCTGGACCTTCTGGATCGGTTGGGTGTTGCTTGGCATGCTCGTACCTATGGGTATCCTGTTCCATCCGGCGCTCGGGATGCAGCGGGGTGCCATCACGTTAGCCGCGCTGCTGGTCGTGCTGGGCGGTCTGTCGGCTCTTTACGTCATAGTCATCGGGGGCCAGGCGTTCCCGCTGAACATGTTCCCAGCCCACACGATCATGGAATCTGGCAATCACGATGGCGTATTCGGGATGGCCCGGCACTACGCGCCCACGCTGCCGGAGGTTCTGCTTGGTCTGGGTGGCCTGTCGCTGGCTCTGCTGGCTACGTTCATCGGTGTCCGCGTGCTGAAGTTCCTTCCCATCTCCCTGGCCGACGAGGTTGCGGAGCCGCAACCGGCCAAGTGACCGGATGTCGCTGAGGCTTTCGGGTCTATGGGGCGGTGTCTGTCACCGCCCTTCGCGTCTGCAGCTCGACTGCTAACGGTCCCCGGTGGGCTATCTCTACATCTCCGCTGCCCACAAATCCTCGGGCAAGACCACGCTGACCATCGCGTTGTGTGCCGCGCTGCGAGAGCAGGGTTTGGCGGTACAGCCGTTCAAGAAGGGTCCCGACTACATCGACCCACTGTGGCTGGGTCAGGCGGCCGGGCGAGCCTGCTATAACCTCGACTTCTACACCATGGATCGGGCCGAGATCAGTGATCTCTTCGCGTCCAGGATGCAGGGTGCAGACATTGGTCTGATCGAGGGCAACAAGGGCCTATTCGACGGTCTCGCGCTGGACGGCAGCAACAGCAACGCTGCACTCGCCGAACAGCTGGACGCGCCGATCGTGCTGGTGCTCGACAGCCAGGGAATGACCCGCGGGGTCGCGCCGCTGATTCTCGGTTATCAGGCATTCGACCCGGCGCTGCGTATCGTTGGCGTCATTCTCAACAAGGTCGGCGGCAGTCGTCACGAGGCCAAGCTGCGCGCGGTCATCGAACACTACACCGATGTGCGCGTGGTCGGTGCCGTGCAGCGCAGTGATGAGCTGGTGATCGACGAACGCCATCTTGGCCTGGTGCCCAGCACCGAGGTGCGGAGAAGCCAGGCGCATATAGAGCGGATGGCCAGGCAGATCCGCCATCAGGTGGATCTTGCGGCAATACGCGATCTCGCCGCCACCGCGCCCACGCTCCCCGTCAGCCCGGTGGAAGTAAAGGTGCCAAGCGCACCCGACCGCGGCGTGCGCATAGGTTACGCCTGCGACTCGGCCTTCGGTTTCTATTATTCCGATGACCTCGAGGCCCTGCGCAACGCCGGCGCCGTACTGGTCCCGTTCAGCCCCTTGGCGGATGAGGGACTACCACAATGCGATGGTCTGTTTCTCGGCGGCGGTTTCCCCGAAACGCATATGGACAGGCTCGAACAGAACGCCGCGATGCGTGCCGCCGTTGCCGATTTCATCGCGCGGGACGGGCCGGTATATGCGGAATGCGGCGGTCTGATGTATCTGTGCGATAGCCTGACCTGGGAGGGAAAGACGCGTAAAATGGTCGGCGTGATCCCGGCACAGGTAGTGATGCACGCCAAGCCCCAAGGACGTGGCTATGTGCAATTGCGTGAAACCCCCGGTCATCCCTGGCCGCTGGCAAGCGATGGCAGCCGGCGAATATCGGCGCATGAGTTTCACTACTCGGCCTTGGATGGGCTACCCACTGGCCTGACCTTTGCCTATCGGATCGAGCGCGGCTTTGGTATCGACGGCGCCAATGACGGTATCGTCCATCGGAAACTGCTGGCCAGCTATGCGCATATGCGTGACACCAGGTCACAGCCCTGGGCAGAGCGCTTCGTGGGTTTTGTTCGCGCCTGTCGCGATGATGCCGGGCGGTGATGCATGGTCAGCGATGACCATTACAGAGGATTCGTACATGTTCAAGGTAACCCCGCAGGCAGCGGAGCAGGTCAGAGTCGCGGCGGAGCAGGGTGGCACCACTGGTATGGCGCTGCGACTGGCCGCTCAGCAGAAGCCCGATGGCGGTATCGATTATCGGATGGGCTTTGACGAGGCCACTGAGGACGATATCCGTTTTGACTCCGAGGGCGTGCAGATCGTGATGGCGCCCGAGTATGTCCCGCTCCTGGATGCTGCAACGCTCGACTTCGTCGAACTCGAGCCCGGTGATCCGCAGTTCATTTTCTTGAATCCCAAAGACGCCAACTACTCCCCGCCAAAAGAGGGCTAGCCTTCTGCCCGTCAGTCTATGGAACTGTCCCCGCAGGATACGCTTCGTCTCAACGTGCTGCTGGCTAGCCGGCCGCAAGCGGTACGCATCAATGAATCGACCATGACCGTATTCGGTCTTTCGGAACAGGGGGAGGCGGAGATCCGGCTCAATCCCACCGGGCGCGACGACCAGTACCTGAAGCAAGTCAAGGAACTGATCTCTGGTCATGTCCTCGGATCACCGGGCGGTTATCCGATCTACCTGCAGCGCTGGACACGGATGGGGCAGATGCGTGATGAAAGCCTAGAGCAGATGTTGCTGCTCGGAGAACCCGAGGCCGTGGTCGCCACCGTGTGCGCGCAGGGGCTGACCGACGAGCTGGCACGCCGCGCCTGGTGGGCGATGGAGGATGCGACCAATGCCCGTCACATGCTGGGCAAGCAGGCGGTCGTCAAGGGCAGCATGGGACCGCTTCTGGCGTCCTATCTGGTGGAGCACCTGCCGTTCGAGACCGAACCTGAGCTACAGATCGAGACGGTACGTCTGGTATTGCAGCAGGGGTTGCTGGACCAAACGCAGGTGGACGGGCTGTGGCGCAAGGCCCAGCGCAAACCGGCCTATTACGTGGGTTTTCTAGCGGCCCGCCCGAGGGATCTCCCGGGGCAGGCCGCCGCGCATCCAGATCACGCCGAGCTGGCCGCGGCCCTGAAACAACCGCTCGCGGCGGGCAATCCGCTGGCAGGGTTGCTGGAAAACATGCTGTCGGCGCCGGGGCAGGCGTTCATCGAGACCGTCTTCCGGGTGTTCGACAAACCCTCGAACCAGGAGGTGGTCAACCTGGCCCTGGACGCTGTCGCGGCGCATATGTCGCCGGCCCGCCCGGAGGGTCGGGTGGATGCCACCCTCGAGGCGCTGCAGGCGGAGTCTGACGACTGGCTGCGTCGTGATGCACAGGCATTAATGCTGTGCGCCGTGCCGGGCGTGGGCGCTGCACAGCTGCGCGCGTTGCGCATCCTGTCCGGGCTGAGCTATGGCGTCGTGCGGCCGGTCTTCCGCGATAGCACCGCGATCGGCAGCCTGATGCGGCGCAAACTGCAGCCGGTGTTGACACCGCTGCTCGCGGAGTTGGCGAGGCTGCGGCCAGGCGAT
>JASFJQ010000064.1:0-8611 GCA_050121305.1 Chromatiaceae bacterium | reverse complement strand
CAGCCTGGCGTTTTCAAGGTCTGCATCATCCAGAATGGTGCCGCGCAGATTGCTGCCGTTAAGGTGTGCGTCGGCGAGGTCGACACCCTTCAGATTCAATCCGCTCAGGTTTTTGTCGTCGAGATCGATCGACTTGTGACCCTTTTTGCGCCACTGCTTCACCCACGCATTAAAGCCATCCACATCTTCGTTCTTTAAGAGTTTCAATGCCTGTTTGTTCGTCATCTTGCGCCCCCGATATATTTTTTTATGGCTGGAAATTCCCCGAACGTCGGGTCTGTGTACGATCGGATTTACAGCGTTTCAGCCGTCATCATTCCGGGTATTCGCTGCATCATCCCACCGGCAACGACGCTGGGCGGTTCAGCCGACTCGACCGGATCCCCCGATTCAACGTGGTGTGACTGACGCCCGAGGTAATAACCGGCGATCAACAACACCCCGCAAACCAACCGACGAATAACACAGCGCGTTCCTATCTGTTTCGCGATCTGTAAACCAAAAAAACACATCAGCAGAAGCTTATTGGCAACGGCTGGTTCAGGCTGAGCCAAAACCGCGGCCGTATACCTGCGTCGAGGCTCGAAATCGTTGTTTTCTCGCCGCCTGAGCGTCTGCTGTCCAAATTGCCCGGTGGCAAACCCGCCGACACCGTCGTCCCAGAGGTAAACATCGACCCGCCCGCGTTCCGTGTCAACCGCCGTTTGATCGCCAAAGGCGTGAACGGCACGCAACAGGATGATCTGTTTTTGGCGCCTGCTGACGAATTCCTGACGAGAGATGGTTGAACGAAAAACTTGAATCAGACCATCAGCAGGTCCGGACAAATCAGTCCTTGCGTTTCCAATAGGTGTTCCTGACCCAGGAAAAATTCAACACGAGGTGGACCATCAGCGCCAGCGACAAAAGTAATGCCATCTGCTTGTGCATCAGCCTAAAGCTGCCAGGTCCGTAAAGTCTCGGTCTGAAGCCGGTGGCCAGTTGATTCATGACCAGGAGCAACAGAATCGGATTGACGATCTTCAACAGTTTCTTCTTGCCCATCACTTTGCCCAAATGAGATTTGCTTTCTGCTCGCGCACATCGGCACCGTTTCGCGGATCAACTATGTCTGCCACTGCAAGACTGGCATCGCCTAATGCGTTGTCTGTAATGATCCGAGCGCCCTTCGTAGCACTCATCGATGGTCAACTCACCCGCACGTAAATCGCCATGTGGATTATGGGCGCGGATCTCTCCAATGGCGCAGAAGATCGATACCAGACCGATCCGGAGAACCTGCTTGTTTGACCCAAGTCAGATCAAGATCCTTCACCCAATGCCTATCCTTATGTCACGAAAAGTGCTGTCAGTGAGGCTTATGCGCTTCGGCACGAGGCGCAGACATTCTGAAACCACTGTAGTAGATTTCCTGCTGCGGGGTTGACAAGAAGACAAACATTTCGCTCGCCAGATTGGTATCGAGAGCCGCTGCATTTTTCGTTCGAGCTCATTCTGCTGCGCGATCACCTTCCAGGAGACAGGCATGGCACAACCATTTTCGTCCAGCCCAGCGCTGGCGCTTGCAGCAGGAGTCCTCATCCTTCTGAAACCCAAGATGCTGAATTACATCGTAGCGGCCTACCTCATCAGTGACGGGCTGCTACGGATAACGGAACGTCGCGCCTAGCTCGGACGGGTCACCGCCATCACGGATGCTGCCGGATGGCGAATCGTCCCGCAGGTCCCGAAGAAACCAGGCGGATGGAAGCGCCGAGCTATTCCGCAGGGGCTCTCGACAAGGTGATATATCCGAACGAGTCAACCGCCTAGGGCACCTCGTCACCGGGCCGGTTGTGCAGTTCCACCGGGGCCGCACGCTTCTTACGCAGGTTGATATTGAGCATCTCGACGATCAGCGAGAAGGCCATGGCGAAGTAGATGTAGCCCTTCGGGATATGCAGATCGGCACTCTCGCCGACCAGCGCGACACCGATCAGGATCAGGAACGACAGCGCCAGCATCTTGATGCTCGGATGGCGCTCGACGAAGTCACCGATCGATTTGGCGGCGACCATCATGACGATGACGGCGACAATGATCGCCGCGATCATCACCGGCACCTGGTCGACCAGGCCGACCGCGGTGATCACCGAGTCCAGCGAGAAGATGATATCCAGGATCGCGATCTGCACGATTACGCCCATGAAACTGATCTGCTTCGTACTGCCGACGGTATGCTCCTCCGGGCCCTCGAGCGACTCGTGGATCTCCATCGTGCTCTTGCCGATCAGGAACAGGCCACCGAAGAACAGGATCAGGTCACGCCCGGACACCTCCTCCCCGAGCAGCACGAACAGCGGTTCGGTCAGGCGCATGATCCAGGCCAGCGACAGCAGCAGCAGGATGCGCGTACCCATCGCCAGCAGCAGCCCGAAACGCCGCGCGTTGTCGCGCTGTCCCTCCGGCAGCCGGTTGGCCAGGATCGTGATGAAGATGATGTTGTCGATCCCCAGCACGATCTCGAGGGCGGTCAGAGTCGCGAATGCGATCCAGACCCCGGGATCCATAAGCATTTCGATCATGGCGGCTTGACGTTTTGAATTAGAACAGTCTGAGTAGGGGTATTCTGCCGCGTCACTACAGATTTTCCTAGTGCCGCATTGCTCACGCCGGGTTTGCAGACCGGTGCTGTATCGCGCACCGCGGGCCTGTGAGAGACGTCAGTTTGTTAAACTAAAGTTCGAGTCACCAGACACTTACGCGTGACGACAGGCAGGGGCCGGGGACGACAGAGGGCCATCCGGAACGGCTCGGACCGCTCGGCCGACTCGGTGGAGGACGACTCACGTCGAATGGTGGCGATCTCTTGCGGCACCGGGCCGACAGACGCCCGGAGCCGGGCACCCCGGACGCGGGACCGACGGATCGTTACGGGTCTCGATTGACACCGATGCCGCTGTCGGTCAATCACCTTACGCCCTGACGTCATCACGCCTGGACAGCACTCAGTGGCCCCGGAGGGAAAAACTAACTGCGGGGCCGACCGCCAACGCGGAGGATCTTCACCCTGAATTCGGTCAACAACGCGGCCATCGCTCCCAGCGCCGTCAAAGTCGGTGCCAGTATCGTAAAGAGCCCGGCGACAGTCACCCCAGCGGTCAACGAGGTCTCAAAGAAGACCCTGCCGTCTGGCTTTAGGATCCTCAGCCGGCGGACGTTCCCTTGTGCCGCCAGCCTTTGAACGAGGTTGAGCAGATGCCTGCCGCCGACGGCAATCTCTTCGGTCCAGGCGGCCGGCTCCCGGACCAGGTCCTTTTCCACGCCCTTGTTTCGTTCCACGTCGCCCATTAAGTCAGCTTCGTGCCCGCTTTGCCTGACAGCTCCGCGGCGATACTCTTTTTTATCGTCTTCTCGATCTTGCCCTTCAACGGAGCCAGTGCCATCCCCAGCTTGATATCCAGCTCAATGAAATCTTGCCCGAGATCCAGGCTTCCTGCCGCCCCCGACCGCTTGAACAACAAGCGATTGCCCTTCCAGATGTAGTCCATTTTGTATTCCTCTTTCAGTCCCCTGGCGATCTCTTCGACACGCCTATGCGCCTCCTCGGGACTCAAAGCGTGTTTGTGCTTGATGTGAATGTTGGACATGGTCTGAACTCGCAATCTGAAATGGAGAGAGGGGAGGCGGCAGCAAAGCAAAAAACGGGTCTAGTGATCAAACGCATGCTATGGTTTCAAGGCGCATATGGGAAGAATCCTGGAACCGGGAGGGCATGAACGATGGGCAACCTGGCGATCACAGGCGTTACTTTTGTCGTCTTCATGACTGAAGGCTTGATCCATTACAACATGGGTATGGCCAAAACCGAGGGTTCATTCAAGTTGCGCCTACCCCCTCCGAAGGAACTGGCGAAAATCGCTGCGGTCACAGCCGCATTCTCGATCGCAAGCGGACTTGTGATTAAGGCACTCCCGCAGCGACTGCAGCCGCACATCTGACCGCCCGCATTGATTTGACGGAAAGCATCTCACTGGACTGGGTGACGGCTCCGGCGGGTGTTGCGCCTCGAAGTGCCCGCCGGTCGCACGATCGGTGACTCGACGGTCGCAGTGTGACCGACATCGAGAATAACGCGGGTCCGACGTATTGCGATCCTTGTTTAGACTATCGTTCCGCGGGCCTTGGCCAAGCCACCAGACGCCAAATCGATCACTCCAACGCATCGTGCCGGTCGGTCTCCAACCCGGCGTGAGTCTCTCGCGACTGGCTACACAATACCGCCGCCTTCCGGCATCATCGACTCTTCCCGACCCATCATGGAACCGAAGTACCCCCGTGCCCGGAAGTACTGGTCGAAGAAATTGCGTTTCCTCGCGCCATACACCCGTGCGAGATCAATAGTGCCCTTTCTCTATTCGACCCCACTTCTGGTCCGCCAAACGGCGAAACACTTCTCCGAGATACTGCCGCAAGTCACCCTACAGCGTCTTGCGACGGCATTTCGGAACTAAAGACAGCGTGATATTTACATTCCCGCGTGGCGTGACTTGGGCTCGTGCATTCGAACATCGGGATCCTCCTGTTCGTGCGCTTCGGCGGCGCACGACTTGGAGTCTCCTCGATGAACTTCCGGATACGCCGAACTGCCACTACTGCCCCGGCAGAGCCGGGGCCCTCGTGTCCTTGGTAGGTTAGGCTGCGGCTGAAAAGGTCGCCAGGGCTGATGAACGATATAGGCTTTATCAGTATTGATAGAATCTATCATCGCTATGTTCGAACGTTCACATAGAAGCCTTACTCGACAATGGTCGTGGCCTCGACATCAAGGCAGCTCGAAAACTGGAGGTGCCCGCGCGGCACAAGGATGTATCCTTGCCGAGAAGAACATAAGGATGGCATGTTCATAGACCCTGATTGTCTGAGTTCCAAAATGGACAGGCAGCTGGTTAGCTGTTCGGCTGCCCAAATGCCTCTCACAGGCAATCTATGCTTTATTCACGCCAATAGGGTCAGGAGGATCAGATCGTGAACAGAGAAGAACTGCTGACAGATAAAGAGCAGCTGAACTTAAAGAACGCCTTAGAGCACATAGGGGAACTGAGGCATTTGATGAAAAAGCGTCCAGTCGAAACATTCAAGTCCCTATTGAAACTGGATATCCCAATGGAACTGCAAATAGAAATAGAAGGAGGAACCTTCGTCATTCGATTCAATGATCCTGATTGAGGATCTGTGCCAGATGGGCATGTTTCTCTATCAACAAGGGATGACCGGCCAGAATCATTTTTCGTCGTTGATTGCGGCGAGTGGCAAGGCCGATCTCACAGGTAACGTATCTCTATCGTAGTGAATGAGGAGAGGGAGGGCGCTGTCAACGAGATACTGCGCATTATCGGCGATACCCTATCTGCCGAACGCTTCCCGGATCCGAAGAAGCCGTTAAAAATCCCGGCGTGAAGACAGCTCGTTTTCAGCCGCTTGAACAGGGGGTTGGATGGCGGACTGTAAAGGGCTGCTGATAATTGTCGACGGCCTGGGGGACCGGTCCTGCCCCGCCCTCGGCGGCCAAACGCCGCTCGAGGCGGCCTCGACCCCGCAACTCGACCGGCTGGCGTAACAGGGCATCAGCGGTCTGGTCGATCCGCTTTTCCCGGGTGTGCCCGTCGATACCCATACGGGTACCGGCGCGCTGATGGGATTGGCGCCAAAGGACGCCACCCTGTTGGCCCGCGGTCCGGTTGAAGCCGCGGGGATCGG
The DNA here is from genome assembly GCA_050121305.1 of Chromatiaceae bacterium. Classification (GTDB taxonomy): domain Bacteria; phylum Pseudomonadota; class Gammaproteobacteria; order Chromatiales; family Chromatiaceae; genus Thiosocius. The sequence continues at coordinate 2,872 of JASFJQ010000064.1, read as the reverse complement.
GTTACCGGTAGGGCCTGGCGATGTGCTGTTGCGGTGTAACTTCGCCACCCTGTCCAGTGAACAGGGAAAAATACAGATCGCGGACCGACGGGCCGGTCGCATTCGGGAAGGGACCGACGAATTGGCATCGGTGCTCCGGGACCTTCCACTGGGCGATGGCATCACAGGTGGTTTGTATCCAACTACACAGCATCGCGCGGTCCTCGCCCTGCGTGGCCTTGGGCTGTCGGCGGACGTGACCGACACCGACCCCGGAAGTGGTCGCGAGGCGATTGGCGTATTGCCGGCGAGTGCCCACGATGGCACCAACGCGGCGGCGCAGCGGACGGCGGACGCGATCAATCAGTTCGTACACGATGCACAACGCCTTTTGGCAGCGCATCCGATTAATGCGGAGCGGATCGCTCGTGGACTGCTGCCGGCCAACGGGATCTTGACCCGCAGCGCCGGTGTCGCGGGGTCTCCGCGCAGCCTGGTCTCGCATCTCGGTCTCAACGCGTCGGTGATTACCGGGGAGCAGACGGTCGCGGGGCTTGGCCGTTTGTTCGGTTTTCGCATCATAAGCGAGGCGGGTTTCACGGCGATGCCACAGACAGACCTGGCGGGAAAGTTGGCAGCGGCCGCGAGCGAGTTAGAGACCAGTGATCTCGTGTTCCTGCATATCAAGGGGCCGGATATCTGTTCACACGATCGTGACCCGCTCGGCAAGAAGGCCAACCTCGAACGTATCGACGCCAGCTTGTCCGATCTTAAGCGAGACGACCTGGTCATCGGGGTAACTGGCGATCACTCCAGCGACAGCAACCGGGGAAGGCACTGCGGTGATCCGGTACCGAGTCTGCTGGTCGTCCCGGCAGGTCGGTGCGATATCTCGAGAGGTTCGACGAAGCGGCCTGTATGGGCGGCGGTCTTGGCCGTATTTCTGCTACGGCTTTCCTCATTAGCCTGCTCGATGGGATGGCGGCGATTGAAAACTATCGTCCTCCCTACAGGGACTTTGTGATTGCCTGACGGCAGGATCATGCGGGTTAGCGCCTTGCTCAGGGAAAACCAGCGCTCTGCTGGTTCCGGTTGGAGCGAGCGAAATACAGTGTCGGGAATATCCAGGCGTAATGCGGTGCATATCCAGGCCGGTGATGCCACTGATGTTCGTCGTGTGGAGGTCGAAGAGGGTTGAGCGAGTAGGCCCGTCACAAGGAGTGGATTGGCGGCCGCAGTGGGCGATCGGCCAGATAACCGGGTTGGGTCGTGTCCTGATTTCTGCGAATCAACGGCCATTGGCACCGGCTCCCATTGCCGTGAAGCCGTTCGATAAGTGCATCAACAAGCTCAAAATTCTGTTGCATCTGCCGCTTTGTCATAAAAATGTAATACTTCTGCCATCGGCGCCGGTCGCGTTTGGTGGATCCGAACGCAGACATCGTCTTCAGGGCGAGCACGAGGATCCGCTTTAGATCGAAGGGGTGGAGCAGGGCCCCTCCGTATCCGAGCGCGTGGGCGGCGGCCCTGCGGTGCACTGGTGCTGTCGCAAGGTACAGAACGCTGGAGTGACCTTCGCCGGCAAACCGGGTTCGTTGATGAGCGCCGGCACGGATGTTTCCGTGCGACCCATGCAACCCGAGTGGCGCGGGTACTAAACCCTCGGCGCTGCCGGAGAACCGGTCATAACGGGAAACCGGGCTTAAAGGTTGTTAAGGCGTAACTAAACTTATGTTAAGAAAGGCCATCCTCCCGACCATTCTGCTCGTTCTCGCATACGGATTCTGGATCAGTCCGGACTTCAAGGAGATCTCGGCAGGCGTCGCCATTTTCCTGTTCGGTATGTTGGCCCTCGAAGAGGGCTTCAAGGCCTTCACCGGGGGGTTGCTCGAGCGCCTGTTACGCAAGACGACCAGCGGGCTCTGGAAGTCACTCACCTTCGGCATCGTCAGTACGACACTGATGCAGTCGAGCTCGCTGGTCTCGGTCATCACGATCTCCTTTCTCAGTGCCGGCCTGATTGGCCTTGCCGCGGGCATCGGCATCATCTTCGGGGCTAACCTGGGGACGACGACGGGCGCATGGCTGATTGCGGGGTTCGGTCTCAAAGTCAAGATATCGGCCTACGCGATGCCAATGCTCGTGTTCGGCATCATCCTGGTTTTCCAGAAATCGAGGAGCCTCAAGGGGGTCGGGTACATCCTCACCGGCCTGGGTTTTCTGTTTCTCGGCATACACCACATGAAGGAGGGGTTCGAGGCCTTCCGCGACACCATCGACTTGACCGCCTTCGCGGTGAGCGGTTACGCCGGGCTTTTCCTGTTCACCCTGCTCGGCATGGCCGCCACGGTGATCATGCAGTCGAGCCACGCAACACTGGTGATCATCATCACCGCGCTAGCGGCCGGACAGGTGACCTACGAGAACGCGCTCGCCCTGGCTATCGGGGCCAACATTGGCACCACCATCACGGCGATTCTCGGCTCGATGAGTTCGAACGTGCAGGGTAAACGCCTGGCTGCGGCCCATTTGATCTTCAATTCGGTCACGGCGATCATCGCGATCGCCTTCATTCACCAGATCGGGCAGGGCGTAAACGCGATCAGCGCGTGGGTGGGTATTGCGCCTGACGACTACACGCTGAAACTCGCTGTCTTCCATACCGTGTTCAATACGATCGGCATAGTCGCCATGGTGCCCTTCATTCAGTACCTGGTGAATTTTCTAGAGAGGACAATGCCGGAGAAAGCCGTACCGGCTGCCGTTCCCAAGTACCTCAACGATGCGAATATCGAGTTGCCCGATACCGCGATCGAGGCCGTCAGAAAGGAAACGGTGCGGCTCTACGAAAATGCATTTGCAATTATCGCCCATGGCCTCAGCCTGCACCGCC
>JASFJQ010000063.1:0-8715 GCA_050121305.1 Chromatiaceae bacterium | reverse complement strand
GCGGAGGCGCCGCTGGATGTCGGTAGGGCGATGAGCGTGCGCTCGCTCGCCGATTTCAATCTGCTGCTGCCGGCCCGTTCGGACTTCTGACGGTGGCAGGGGTTACGCGGCCGTGAACCAGCGAAGGATCAAACACCGCCCCACCGTCGTGATCGGTGCGCTGTTTGCGCTCGGCTTAGGTCTTTCGTCTGCCGGACTGATCACCAGCGACACCATGCCGCGGTTGACCTCGGGCGATACGCAGGCGTCGGCTGCACTGCGAGACGCTAACGTGCACGCGCCGCGGTTCGCGCCGCAATTCGGCCAACAGGCGCTGACTGAACTGCAGCGCTCCCTGCAGCGGATCTCTGCGCCAACCGCGCGCAACGGGCCGCACCCTCACCGCACCGGTCCGGAACGCCTGCAGACCCTGCTGGCCGAATTGAGCGCCGGCCACGTCGCCGTGGATCTGAACCGGATCGGCCGCGACCTTGGGGTGGCTGCGCGGCAAGACGACGCGCCCCGGATCGACATCGCGATGCTGGACAGCGCACTGCGGCGATTCGACCGCGTCAGCGGCCCGGTCGCAAGCGACACCTTCGCACGCGTGTACCTCGGACTATCCGAGATGGTGCCGAAGCTGTCCGACAGCACGGCTTATCACACGCACGTCCCTAAGGCCGACCTGCGCGCCCAGATTATTGAAGAGCGCACTGCCGAGGCACGGTTTGCCGCATCGCGCGCGGCGTCTCCGACGCTGCTGGGCGCAACGGCACCGGTCGATATGTCGCTGGACGACCCGGCCGCTATCGATATCGCCGGCCTGACAGCGCCAGTCGGACAGCTGGCGCTGAGCGCCATGACGGCCGTCCCGGACGACCTCGGCAGCGCACTCCCGTATGACGAGGCGCAGCTGGCGCTGGATGATATCGATATGGATTCGCTGGGTAATACGGACCTGGCCAGCCTGGAGTCCGTCGATGCCGAACAGCTGCAAGAGACCCGGGCGGGTTTCATTCTCGACAACGGTGTCCAGATCGACTTCAACGTCACACGCCACAGCACGATCGATGAACTCGGCCCGGGGGTGGAGGTCCTGACCAATCTACCGCAGGGGCTGAATCAGGCCTCGCTCTCGCAGATCACGGCCGCCCAGGACGGCAGGAATACCAACACCCGGGTAATCTCGCAGACCCAGGACACGGCGGTGTTTTCGGTGATACAGAACTCACTGGATAACCAAGTGATCCGGGATGTCACGACCGTCAACATCGATATCAAGAACCTCGGGCTGCGCAGTCTGGATTTCGTACCCGAGAACCTGCGCGGCGGTGCAATCCCGTCGGAGTTTAAAGGCGGCAGATAGACGCCGGCAGCGCCCTCGACGGCCGGCGCCCCAGGGTAATCCTCACGCGCTGGGAAGATCCTTCACGAACTTGCCGCCAGGGGGCACATATCGCCGATGCACGCATGGCATCCCTTTGAAAAAGTGATATATTTTGCTAAAGGTCTACGTCGCGAAGAAGTACTATAAGAATGACTACCAAAGCTCCATTGTTTGTCGCCAGCCTGGTGTTGAGCACCTGGGTCGGAGGCGCCGCGGCGCAGTCTCAGGGCGATCAGTTCTCGGGCATCAAGCAGCAGCTGACTGCCGAGAAGAAGGCCCTCGAATCCGAGGAACTCAAGAAGCTGATCGCGATCGAGCGCCAGAAGCTGATGCAGCAGCTGCAGGCGCTGGAGGCGCTGGAGGCGCGGGTCAAGCAACTCGAAGGCGACCAACCGGCCCCGGCCACCCAACCCAAACCCAAGGCGGCGCCAGCGGCTGCCGTCGCTGCGAAGACACCGTCACAGCCCAGCGCGGCATCGACCGGCACGGTCGGCGAAGACCAGAAGGAACAGGCTGAAAAGGATCGGGTCAGCGAGGCGCGTAAGGTGGCCGCCGTCAGCGACGATGTCCGTGGCATCCTCACGCCACGCAACACCCTGACGATCGAGCCATCCCTGAAGTACACCCAGACGTCCACCGACAGGGTCTTCCTCGAGGGCTTCGGGCCGCTGGTGCTGCCGAGCTTCTTTCTCGGCGTCATCGATATCCGCGAGACCGACCGCAAGACCTGGATCGCGGCGCTCACCGCGCGCTACGGGATAACCAACCGCCTGCAGGTCGAGGCCAAGGTGCCCTACGTCTGGCGCGACGACGAGACACGCTCGCGACCGATCTCGCAGTCGCTGTTCTCTGACGATGTGTTCGATGCCGACGGCGACGACATCGGCGATATCGAATTCGCGATCGACTACCAGCTCAACGACGGACTGGGGGGCTGGCCATTCTTTACCACCAGTCTGCGCGTCAAGACCGACACCGGTACGGATCCCTACAGCGTCGAGACCTTCGATGTCGTCCCGACAGACGAGAACGGTGACTGCTTTACGAACGACGACGGTGAGTGCCTGATCCAGCAATTTCCAAAGGAACTCGCGACCGGTACCGGCACCTGGAGCATCCAGCCGAGTCTCACCTTCCTCTACCCGACCGACCCGGCGGTCTTCTACGGCACCGTCGACTACAGCTTCAACCTGAAGAACGATTTCGGCGGCGACATCGGCGAGATCGACCCGGGCGATGCGATCGGCCTCAGCGGCGGCATGGGCTTCGGTATCAACGACCGCTCCTCGTTCAGCATCGGCTTTTCTTACAAACACGGCTTCGAGACCAAGCAAGAGGGCAACAAATTGAACGGTACCGAGTATGACATCGGCCAGGTGCTGTTCGGTTACTCGTTCCGCATCACGCAGGACACCAACGTCAACCTGTCGGTCGGGGTCGGTACGACCGACGACGCCCAAGACTTCGAGCTCAATCTGCGCGTACCGACGAACTTCGCGCTCTGAGGACCCGCATGCAATGAAGAGAAATACCTTGGTACTGCTGACCTTGCTCGTGGCCGGCTGTGCGGGTACGCAGGAAGGCGGACAGGGGGGCGCACAGAATCCGTCGGAGTACTGCCGTAGTCAAGGACTTGCAGAGGGCACGGATGGCTTCCGCAACTGTGTCAGCAACTTCATTCACGAATATTGCATGTCGCAGGGTCTGACCCTGGGCAGCGAGGAATACGCCAGCTGCGAGGCCAGCCTGCGCAACGCTAGCTTCCTGCGTCAACAGATGCAGATACGCGGTCGGTAGATCACCGATTCGCCAGCGGCTCAGGGTTCTGTCGAGAATGCCTGCAGCAACCTGTCCCACCAGTACGCCGGCTCGACCCCGTAGAGCAGATACTGCAGCAAGATAAACACGCCGGCGATCAGCGCGGCGACCAGGGTCAGCAGCGCAACGCTGACCCAAAAGTGGCCGGGTTCCGGCTCGTACTGCACGGTCGGCCGATCTGCTGTCGGGTCCGGCTCGGGCGCGCGCCCTGATCGCTCGTTCTGCGCCCTTCGCAAGGAATCAAGTATCCGTGACATCGGGCCTCACCCTGAGCTGCCGGATGCAGCCAGTTTGTTCTGCAGTAGGATAAAGGTACGCGGCCCGACGATCCCGTCTGGCGTCAGGCCCTGCTCGCGCTGGAACTGTCTCACACGCGCGACCAGGGGTTCGTCGATCACATCACCGCTGGTCGTCCTGCCCTCGATCTGATCGATAGCGCGGCGCAGCCACAACGCCGGCGGACCCGTGGTACCCAAGGCAAGGTTGCCCTTGAAGCCACCCGCCTGGCGCCACAGCAGTAGAAACTTGCCGTCCCAGACCTCGCCCAGCGCGTTTGCGGGGATCACGTGTCTGCGGTCGAGCACATCCAGCACCACGCTGTCCGGACTCGCCTTCATCACCACCGCATACGAAGACACCTCACCGATAGTCAGATAGAGGATCGCCGGCCGGTCGTAGCGATGCAGACCCGCCAGACCGCTCGCCTCGTTGAGACAGCTGAGGCCCTGCTCCGCCGCACTGCGGCAGAAATCCAGACCGGGCGACGCGTCCTTAACGCCCCACATGGAGAGCAGCTTGCGTTCGGCGTAGCGACGTGTGTAATCGTCCAGCGTCTGATCGCCGGTCAGGCCCTTGGCCCCGGCCTCCGTGGTCGGTGATGTTACTGCCACCGGTGTTTTGGGGGCTGATGCCAGGGGTGGTGATGTTACTGATGGTGCCGGCGCCGACGACGGGGGTGATGGCAGCGCCGCATCCGCGCTACCGCCAGTGCCGTCCGTCAGGCCCGCTGTGCTGTCGCCCTCCGCAGGCGCCTGCTCCGTGGTCATGGCGGGCTCGACCTCGGGTGCGGTCTCTGCCGTACCGAACGCCACCTGGCGATCGGCCCCGCTCGGCGCGCGATCCGCGGCAGGTGTATCCAATACGGTGTCGAGCCCGCGCTGCGGCGACTCTGGGTTGGACATCGCCTCCCCAGCTGGGATTTCCGGCGTCGGCGCTGGTGCGATCTGTGCCGCACGCCGTTCCATCGCGGCTATCTCGGGCATCGCAGGTGCCGGTGGTGGTCCAACGGGCTGCGGTGGCGGCGCAATCGCCGGCGATCTCCCGGCCTCGATATCCTGGAACTCGGCCACGCGGCTATCGAACCAGGGTCGCACGCCCCCCAGGTTCGTCCAATAGGCCGCCCCAAAGCCCACCGCGGCCAGCGCGACGACCGCACCGAAGGCGATTGCCGCCTTGCCCAGCACGCCGCGTGACGACTCGGCGTTGCCGAGCACGCGCCGCTCGGCGTCGTGGATGATCTTGGCGTCTATCTTCTCCGCAGAGCGCTGATAGGCACTCAGCAGGGCCTTGTCGCACAGCACATTGATCAGGCGCGGCACGCCCTTAGAAAAGGCATAGATCCTGCGGATCGCCGATGCGGTGAACGGGATATCCTGCGCGCCGGCCACTTCCAGGCGCCGCTCGATATAGGCGCGGGTCTCTTTCTTGTTCAGCGGGCCCAGATGGAAGCGCGAGGTGATCCGCTGTGACACTTGCAGCAGTTCCGGACGCTTGAGCATATCGCGCAGTTCGGGCTGGCCGATCAGAAAGATCTGCAGCAGCTTTTCCGTATTGCTCTCCAGGTTGGTCAGCAGGCGGATCTGCTCGAGCAGCTCGTGGGTGAGATTCTGCGCCTCGTCGACGATCAGGATGGTCTTGTGTCCTACCGCATAGACCTGCAGCAAAAAGCGGTTGAGGTTGTCGATCAGGTTCTTGTTGGAATCGCGGTTGCCCTCGATCACCAGGTCGAGTTCATCGCAGATGGTCAGCAGGAACTCGTTCAACGTGAGGACCGGGTTCAGGATCAGCACCACCTCTGTCTTCGGCGGGAGCCGTTCGAGGAAGGTACGGCAGATTGTGGTCTTTCCGGTGCCCACATCGCCGCTCAGCAACACGAAGCCGTTGCCGGTCGCCCCGTAGTCGAGGTGTTCCAGCGCAGCGCGATGACTCTCGCTCAGATAGACAAAGCGCGGGTCCGGGGTGATCGAAAACGGATGTTCTCTGAGCCCGAAGTATTGCTCGTATGCGTACGTGGTGCTCACAAAAATCCCGACTTCAAGAAACTGCGATCTTGATGATGACGACCAAGTTTAATTATCGGTTCTTGCCCTAGGTATTGTCTAACACCGCAATGCGACGCCTCTCAGGTATAACGTCCAGCAGAATAAAAAGTTTAGTCGAGAACGGCCGCACCGAGGACAGTACCGCACCGGACCGGTTAGTCTGCGGACGCCATGGCCTCGCTCAACGCCAGCAGCGCGGCCTGCGAGGGCGTATCGATATCGATGATCTGCAGGCCTGCCCAGTACGCATCCGGCTCGTTGGCATCGGATCGCCACAGCACCATCAGGCCCGCGGTGAACCGCTGGTGCTGCCCCCCGGGGCTGGTCGCACGGCACTCGACTTGATAAAGATTTTCTATCTCAACCGCGTGCGGCGTCAGCAACATCAGGCCGCCCGGCGACAGATTGACGACCTCGCCCAACCGGTCGCCGCTGACCTGATCGATCAACTCGGCTTGCCAGCCCTTGGCCTCGAGTGCGATTCGGGTGTGCTGTCTCTTTTCCACGCGGTGTCTCCCAGGGGGCCCCTGTCAGGTGCGGTTTTCGAGGTTCTGCAGCGCGCGCTGCAGCGACGACTCGACATAAGACGTACCGGTCGAATGCAAGACCTGCGCACCCTCCTTGTCGAAGCGATTGGCGAGTTCGCGCAGCGGCATGACCAACGCCTTGGCGCCGGCCTGATCGACGAACAGGAACCGCTCCGTCTTTGGATTGAACCACGATAGCTTGACCACCTGGTCGGCCGCGTCGTCCTCGCCTTGAAAGGTCACCCAGCTGCCGGGCGGCAACTGTGGCAATCGCTTGAGCAGCGCCTTGCCGCCCTTGGAGAGTTTGATCTCCTCCGGCGGTACGGTGGATGTCGTGGCCGGCGCAGCGGCTATATGCGGGATGTCGGTCAGCACGATCTCTTCGCCCGCGGAAAACAGCTCGAAGAGCTGCTGTACCTTAGTCTCATAGTGCGGGATCGCATCGCCGAGTCGCTGTCCCAGTTCGTCGCGCAGCGCCTTCAGGTCGTCATCGCCCGGCAAGGCGCCCGCGGCGAGGCCGTCGATAAAGGTGCGCAACCGCCTGCCCAGCTCCTGGGCGCCCTGCCAATTGGCGGTATTGATGTTACCGTTGCTGCGCAGATACAGCAGGGTCAGGTAATCGGTCCAGGGACCGGTCATAAAGTCCTGGTAGCGCTGTGGCGCCGCGGCCGCTGTCAGAAAGGCCTGCGCGGTCTGGCCCGCGACCTCGCGCGCCTCCTCCAGCCGCGCCTTGCCCTTCTCCGTCTCCAGCGTGCGGACTTCGCGCGTCTGCTGGCGCTCGGACAGCAGTTGGATGTCGGCCGATAGCTCGGCCTCGAGCTGCTCGAACAGCTGCGCGGAATACTCCGGGGCGTGTGCAACGGAATCGACCACCCACTGCAGCTTTGGATACATGCCGCGGGTGAGATCGCGCTCGTCCACCCAACGCAACCCCGCCTCGACCATCTTGTCGAACAGGCGCCGCGCCGGGTGATCCGGATGCCTCAGGAAGCTGCGATCGCGCACCGCCAGTTTGAGATAGGGTGTGTGCAGATGACTGAGCAGGGCCTTGACCGTATTGGCCAGACGGTCGTCGTTGAGCATCACCTCGAACAACATCCCGACGATGTCGATGGTGTCTTCATCGACATGGCTGAGTTTGTCGTCGCCGACCATGTCCTTGATCTGCTCGCGCTGGGTCGACAGGGCCCGGCGCAGTTTTTCGAGCAGCGTCCTGGAGACGACGACCTGGCGCACACCGGTCTCGCGTACGCCGGTCTTGGGCAGTGGCGCGAAATCCTGGATCTGTGGGCTGTCGATGACCGCCGCCACCGCCACCGGCGGCGCGGGCGACACCGGGTCTGGACGCAGGGTGGTGGTGCCATCGGGGTTCTGACGCATGCGGCGCGCGGTCAGGAGCTCGCGTATCCGGCCCAGCAGTTGATCACCGAGCTCCAGGCTACTGTCGCGGCCCGCGGTGCCTTGCGAGTCACCCCTGAGATCTACGGTCCCGGCCGCCCCGCCGTAGCCCGCGCCCCCAGCCCCAGCATGCGCCGCCCCGGCCGTTCCCCGGCCTCCCGTTTGTGCACCGGCCGCCCCACCATATGCGGCCCCTGCAGGCTGCGAGGCAGCGCCGGCGTAACTTGCCCCGGCAGACCCCGGCCTGGCAGCGCCGCCGCCCCGTGTCGCCGCGTCTGCCGCGCCCTGGGCATGCCCGATGAAACCACCGAAACCGGGCGCGCCGCCTTTAACGCTGTCAGTCGTCTTTGCCCTATCGGGACGGGCCTGGCCCGGCTTGATCTTCACCTGATACTTCAGATTCGGCAGGATGCCGGCCTGACGCAGCGATTCGTTGAGTTCTTCGTGCCAGCGTGGCGACTTGCGGATCACCTCGCGCTCGAACAACGTGTAGACCGCGAGCAATACCTCGCGCTCTACGTTCAGCACATTCGCGGAGCGTTCGAACACGTCCACCAGTTGATGCGGCCCGGCCGGCACCTGAGACAGTTCCAGGGCCGGCCCACCGATCACGACACCCAGGCGTTGCGCCAGGGCGTAATAGAGCTCCTGATGGTGCTGTACCGCCTGGTCGGCGATGGTCTGCAGCGCCAGGCTGCGCTCATAGGCGTCCTTGCTGACCAGGCTCAAGACCTCCGCGCCCGGTGCGTCCTTCCGCTCGGCCGGGCGCATGAAGTTGAACAGATCGCGAAACAGGTTCTCGTTGAACAGCGAGACGACCTGCTCCTCCTTCATCCACAGCTCACGCTTGCCCTCGAAGAACCGCACCTGGATGGCATTGCTCTCGGCCTTGTCGGCATACTCGAGCATCACCTCGCCAGCGGATCTGAAGAGGTCTGTCATCATGCCCCGCGCAGCAGGCACGATGTCGCCGCGCCAGGTCGTCAACAGGGTCTTTAGTTGTTCTTTCCTCACAGACTCATTCGGATCCGATTCGCTGCGACAGGTGTAAAGATGACAATTTCAGGGGCTGTCGTCCAGCACCAGGCGGTCGCAAGGCGGGGAGAGATCGAACGTCACCGGACAAGAGAAAGACCACAGGAACCTGCACCCTGGAATTGGCGAGCAGAATCTTCGCTACTTCCGGGCAATTGTGTTTGGTTTGGCTCATCCATTGACCGACACCAGGCGCACTTGAACTGCCAATCGAAGTGATAAAGCCCGTTGGCAATACGACGCAAAGGCC
>JASFJQ010000062.1:0-8760 GCA_050121305.1 Chromatiaceae bacterium | reverse complement strand
CCCGGTAGACGACCTGAGACCCGCGTTGTCGGGTGCATCGGGCCGGCAATGCAAGGCTCGGCTGGGCCCGTCGTCACGGGCCCAGCGCTACCACAGGGCGGTCAAGCGGCCCGGTCTTTGAGGCCAAGCAGGGGGGCCTTCGCCGAGCTGCCACGGCCGACGGCCGTGGCGCGCAGCTCGCCCCTTTGCACCAGTTGCGCCAGCGTTATGTCTGCAAGGAAGTCGAAGATCTGTTCGCTCAGGTCTTCCCACAGTGCGCGAGTCGTGCACTGTTGGACGTCGGTAAAGGATGCCTGGGGCTTGCTCCGCGTGTACTCGACCCAGTCGTCGACTGCGCAAATGACATCGGCAACCGAGATCGCCTCGGCGTCACGGCCAAGGTAGTAACCGCCGCCCGGGCCGCGTACGCCGCGGACCAGACCCTTCGCACGCAGTGCGGCAAAGAGCTGCTCGAGATAAGAGAGGGAGATACTCTGGTTCTCCGAGATGTCTGCCAACGTAACCGGACCACGCGCACCATTGAGTGCCAGATCCAGCATCGCGGTGACGGCGTAACGACTCTTGGTTGAAAGTCTCATGATTTGGATCCTCGTTTCAAAAAAGTTGTTAATGACGAATCGTAGTCAAAAATTCCAGGGAGTAGCCGCTAATCTGGACACCATTGCGACAGTACACGATGTTCTCCCCGTCTGTATGGACAAACACTAGACGATTCGTGAGGCCCTGTCCAATGTTACGACGAAAATCTGAACTAAAAAGCGACAAAGCATTGTTTCATCTGGCGTTTCTTGTTCTGGAAAAACGCACCCGCTCGGACTATCGGGGCCGGGGTTGACGCCTGACCAGCGCCGGATGAGGCCCAACCCTCGCCAGGGACCGGCGCTCATTCATGACCCACCCAGTGGTATCATCGCGCACCAGAGGAACCCCCGGCGTGCCGCCGGTCTTGTCGACACTCGACCCAATGACCGGCAGCCCCTCGCGTTGGTCGTGTCTTGCCTGTTCCGCAGAGCCAGGGCCGCTCCGGCGCACCGCCCAGTGCTGTGGATAGATGCCGCACAACCTCCCGCGCGGCAGGGGGCGCCCACCGGACCCTGCGGCCGTGGAACGAAAAAGCATGGATCACCCCGCCTTCGGCGCCTTCGCGATGGGCATTATCAGTGCGAGCTCACTGCCACTGGGCGCACTGACCATAGCCTTCTGGAGGCCTGGTGAGCGGGTAGTCGCGTTTCTGATGGCTTTCGGCGCCGGCGCGCTGCTCGCGGCGCTGACCTTGGACCTGGTAGGCGTCGCACTGGCGCAGGATCAGTTCATACCGCTCTCGATCGGCGCTGTGGCGGGCGGGATTCTGTTTGTTGTGCTCAACCAACTGATCAACGATCAAGGTGGCTTTCTGCGCAAGCCCTCGACGGCCATTTTTCACCTCCGTCGCGAACGCCACCTTCGTACCCGGCGGATCCTTCGACAGATTGGGCGCCTCGATACCTTTCGAGATCTCTCGGAGCGGGAGATTCGCGACCTGGCCGACGTGCTTTTCCGGCAAGATTATCCAGCTGGTACAACACTTTACCGTCAGCACGATCCCTGCGACCGCCTCTACATCGTCGAACACGGCGAAGTGGAATTGCTTGACCCGAACCGGGACATGATGCCCTTCCGCCGCAACGAGGATTACGACGCCTTCGGACGGATGGCCTTTTTTACCGGTTGTCCGCACGCCACGGTGGCCCGCACGCGGACGAATGTATCGCTGTGGGTGCTTGCCCGAGAGGATTTCGAACGTCTGCTGGTGACCTCGCCGAGCCTTGAGGAGGCCTTGGCCACACTGCTTGGCGGCGAGGAGGTCAGGGATTATCTACAGCAGCGACACGGAATGTCACCCGAACAGGTCGAGGCCTGGGTCCGGAAAGCGTTCGCCAGCCTGCGCCAACGCGCCACGGTACCCCCGGCGGTTTCCTTGGATCGAGGCAATGATGCCGTGCGGGCAATAATCCAAGACGTAGGCAGCACGCTGATCTTCGACGACCTGCCGGAAGAAGAATTGCGCAAGGTGGTTGCTCGGTTCTTCCGCAGGAGCGTCCAGCGCGGGGAAACCCTGTTCCAGCGCGGCCAACACGCCGAGCGCATGTTTGTCATCGAGGAGGGCGAGGTGGCGCTGATCGACCCGCAGAATGAACTGAAACCTGCGGAGAGAATGGTCGATGGTGACGCCCTCGGCGGCCTGGCCTTCGTCACCGGCGCGCGCTACAGCAACAGTGCAATCGCCACCATGGATACCCGCGTGTGGATACTGCGCAAGAGGGACTTCGAGCAATTGCTGCGCGAATCTCCGTTGCTGGAGGAACAGGTACGGGAGCTGGTCCAGGCGCAAAAAATCGCCGGTTATTTGAAGGAGCGCCACGGTTTCAACGCCGACGACGCCGCACGCTGGGTCCGCGGGGCGGTGCGCAGCCTGGAGACCGGACGGCCGATGCGTTCGGTTGCGGATTTTGCGGAGAAGATCAAGGAACACGGGGGGGCGCCCATCGCCATCTGGCTCGGGATCATGCTGGACGGTATCCCCGAATCCATGGTTATCGGCGCCAGTATGCTGGACTCGACCCTCGGCCTATCTTTGCTGGCGGGTTTGTTCCTCTCCAACTACCCCGAGGCCCTGTCCAGCTCCATGGGCATGTGCCAGCAGGGTCTCTCGTTCCGCCGGGTACTGTTCATGTGGACCAGTCTGATGGTGCTCACGGGTATCGGTGCGGCGTTGGGTAATATGTTCTTCGTCGGCGCCTCGGTGACGGCGGTAGCGCTGATCCAGGGCCTGGCCGCCGGCGCCATGCTGACAATGATCGCAGAAACCATGTTGCCCGAGGCCTACACCAAGGGCGGATCCGTGATCGGTCTCGCGACGCTGGCCGGCTTCCTGACGGCAATTTTCTTCAAGACCCTTGAGCACTGATGCCGCCGGTGTCGGTTATAGCTTGATTTGCGTCAACTATGCTGGACGATAGATGTGTAATCTTTAGTTTACACTCGCCTCGAGATCCTCGCCCATGCATATCGCACTTGTACACCCCAACTACCACTCCGGCGGCGCAGAGATTGCCGGCAACTGGCCACCGGCCTGGGTCGCCTACCTCGCCGGATCCTTGAAACGGGTCGGATTCGACAAAGTGACTTTTATCGATGCGATGACCCATGAGATCGACGATGCGGATCTACGGGAACGCCTGTCGTACCTGCAACCGGACGTCGTCGGCACCACGGCCATTACCCCGTCGATCTACGTCGCCGAAACCGTCCTCAAGATCGCCAGCGAGGTCTGCCCCAAGGCCGTGAGGGTCCTGGGCGGCATTCACGCCACGTTCATGTACAAACAGGTACTGTCCGAGGCACCCTGGGTGGACGTAATCGTCCGCGGTGAAGGCGAGACGATCTTTGCCGAACTCGTCACCGCCGTCCAAGAGGGGCGCTGGCCAGCGGAGCGGGACAGCATCAAGGGGCTGGCCTTTCGAGACGGCGAGCGGATTGTGGCGACTCCTGCCGCCCCCACGGTGAAGAATCTAGACGCTATAGAGCCAGACTGGTCGCTGCTGGAATGGGACAAGTACATCTATGTACCGCTAGGCGTGCGCGTAGCCATCCCAAACATGGCACGCGGCTGTCCGTTCACCTGTTCATTCTGTTCACAGTGGAAGTTCTGGCGCGACTATCGGGTACGGGATCCAAGAAAGGTAGTCGACGAGATAGAAAGGCTGGTCAACGAGCACGACGTAGGGTTCTTCATCCTGGCCGACGAAGAGCCGACCATCAATCGCAAAAAGTTCATCCAGTTCTGCGAAGAGCTGATTGCGCGCGGTCTACCCGATAGGATCAAGTGGGGTATCAACACGCGGGTCACCGATGTCCTGCGCGACGAAAAGCTATTGCCACTTTACCGCAAGGCGGGGCTGGTGCACGTCTCACTTGGCACCGAGGCGGCCGCGCAGATGAAACTCGACCAGTTCAATAAAGAGACCAAGGTCGAGGACAACAAACGCGCCATCAAGCTGCTGCGCGACGCTGACATCTTCACCGAGGCCCAGTTTATCGTCGGCCTGGACAACGAGACGCCAGAGACGCTGGAAGAGACTTATCAAATGGCATGGGACTGGCAGCCGGATCTCGCCAACTGGGCCATGTACACACCCTGGCCATTCACCCCGCTGTTCCAGGAACTGGGCGATAAAGTGGAGGTATTCGATTACTCCAAGTACAACTTTGTCACCCCGATCATGAAGCCTGAGGCAATGGACCGCGACGAACTGCTCGACCGGACGATGAACAATTACCGGCGCTTTTACATGAAGAAGGCCCTGTTCCACTATCCCTGGCGCGGCACCGGTTTTCGACGACGCTATCTGCTGGGTTGCCTGAAGGCGTTTCTGAAGGCCGGGTTCCAGCGCAAGTTCTACGATCTGGGTAAGGTCAACTACTGGGGGCCTCAATCCAAAGGCAAACTCGATTTCCATTTTGACGCCAGCAAGAAAGTCGCCAAGGCGCAGATGGAGGACTGGGCCGCGATCCATGACCGCAAGCTGGCACTGCACGAGGCTCGCGATCGGATCGTCGATGACGAGACCGGCCATGCCGGCGCGGTCATGGCTTGCGGTGGCGGCACGCAGCAAATGGACGATATCGAGCTGCCTGTCGTTATAGAGAAGGGCGGGTCAGGCACAAAATCGGCTGTCGGAGAGATTGCCGGAAATGCCCAATGAGGTGATCGCAGGCGCACGTGGTGCAGTCGCGCCGCTGGAGCGATCGGGCCTTGGCATTCACGCAGGTCCGGCTGCGGATAGGGTGGGGCCGAACGCCATCATCCAGACACGCGAGGCCCTGGATGCACTCTGCGGAATCGCCCGGCGCACTGCGATCTTCGAACACGCTGGTCTCAGCGGGTTGGGAGACGATCGCTTACGCCATCTTATAGATGTCGGTCATGTCAACGCCCTGAACGAGGCAATAGGTCAAAGGCTGCGACCGCTGGCAGCGCATGCCGTATTGCGATGCGCGGGTGAGTTGACCGGGGCCTATGTGTTGGAGAACCGGATCCCAGGACCGGCGCAACGACTTTTGAAGGCGCTGCCCGGACCCATCGCGCAGCGCCTGCTGATGAAAGCGATTGCCAAAAATGCTTGGACCTTTGCCGGTCAGGCACATGTCCAAACCGGCGCGGATTGGATACTGATTCCTGCCAATCCAATCTGCCAAGGCGGCCGGGGGTTCTCCCGCTGTGAATGGCACGTGGCGGTATTCTTGCGGCTGTTTCAGACGCTCGTCGGCCGGCGCGTCCGTGTCTCCGAGACACATTGCACCGGCCGGGGCAGCGAGGGCTGCCGATTCACCGTCCAGACAGACTAGGAGTCTGCGCGGCCCGATACGCTCGCCGTGACGGTGCTTACTCGCTGCAGGCGTGGTCGACGCTGCATCAAACCGGCTGCAACGGGTTTGCCCCGTGACAGGGACCGTATCCGGCCGCACAGCAGGGTATCGCTGAGATAAGCCAGTTTGCGCGATATTGGGACTATCCCGGGTGCCAGGGCCCTTCGCGATCTCAGCGCGCGCCCGGCGCACAATCCACCGCTCCCCACACTGCAAGCCGGAAAATGGTCGCGAAAAACCACGGTGAAAGTATTTTAAATCGTCTAAAATGGAAGAAAGTTGCGCAAAGAAAAATCTTTTGTGGCAATATAATACCGAACTGTCGTAATAGGACAGATGAGATGCGAGCCTGCGTTTTTGACCCTATCGAGCAGCGAGCGAACCTAGGCAGCCTCGTCGGTCCTTTGCCCCCGCCGCAAAATGCTTTAAGCTATAGGGAATTCCCGCTATTGTCTAAGCATTTGCCCCATGTCCAGCAAGATCGCGCTCTACCGTCCGAGAGCCGTGTGCATCCGCCACGCGGCTCAGTGCCGATGGTCTGGGATTGTCTGTGGGCCGATGCCGAGGAGCCTCCGGTTGGCATTACGTCTGAGCCCCCCGACGCTGGTGGGGCGGTTTCCGAAGAGCGACCGCTGTGCCTCGCCTGCAGCGGGCAAATCGCTGCCGGACCAGGCCGCTCGGGCACATGACAGGCACCAGCCTACTCAAGCGTCAAGGCTGGTCACGCACTGCCGGAACATGCGTGGCGCCCCGAGAGCGCAATCCCGCTCTTGGTCTGCTCCGAGCCGCATGCAGGTCGGGGTCATTTTCGCACGTAGCTACGTTCCCCACCCTCCGGTAGATCGCTAGGTTATGGAAATTTCAGCATTTCTGATATCCTATGGCGTTTGCGAGCTGCCGCAGGCCCAGGTCGGCGCCGTGCACGCGAATTCTCTACTAACGAAGTGACCAAGAAGCGTATGGAGCCGACAGCAACAAACAATCACCTGCCCCTGCGGCCTGCCAACTTCGTTAGCCTGGCGGAAGCCCTGGACTACGCGGCACAAGGCCAGACGGGCATGAATTTTTACGATTCGCGCGGCGAGCTTTCGGCCGCGGTCTGCTATTCAGAGCTCAGCGCGCAGTCCAAGGTGCTCGCACGGCGACTGATGTCCCTCGGCCTGCCGAAAGGCTCGAGCGTGGCGCTGATCGCGGAAACCAATCCGGACTTCCTACGGTTCTTCTTCGCCTGTCAGTACGCAGGATTGGTACCCGTGCCACTCCCGGTCTCGGTAAACCTCGGGAATCACCGAGCCTACGTGGACCACCTGCGCGGCATGCTGGCAGATTGCCAGGCCGAAGTGGCGATGGCCCCGACCGACCTGCTGGCCCTTGTCGAAGAGACCTGCGACGGCTTCGCGAGGCCATTGGTGGGTGATGCAAAGGCCTTCGACGGGCTGCCTGAGTCCGGTGAAGAACTGGTCAGCCCGCAACCCACGGACCTGGCGTATATTCAATACACCTCGGGCAGCACCAGGTTTCCGCGCGGGGTCATGATCCGCCAGGCGGCGGTGCTCGATAACCTCGCAGGGATCATCCAGCATGGGGTGATGGCCCGTGCCGGCGACCGCTGCGTCTCCTGGCTGCCTTTCTACCACGACATGGGGCTGGTGGGCATGGTACTGGCACCACTGGCGGCACAGCTATCAGTCGACTACCTGGACACGCGCGTGTTCGCCATGAGACCCCGCAGATGGCTGGAGCTAATGTCGAAAAGCCGCGCCACTATTTCGCTGGGACCGCCGTTCGGCTACGACCTGGTGTCGCGGCGCCTGCGCCCTGGCGAGGCACAGCGTTTCGATCTGAGCAACTGGCGCGTCGCCGGTGTCGGCGCCGAAATGATCCGGGCCGAAACGCTCGATAGGTTCGCCCGTCGGCTGGCACCCGCGGGCTTCGATCCGAATTCGTTTCTCGCGTGCTACGGCATGGCCGAATGCTCTTTGGCGGTGAGTTTCGCCCCGATCAACCTTGGACTTCAGGTAGACCACGTCGATGGGGCACACCTCGCGACACACGGCGCGGCCTTGCCGGTAGCGGCCGATGCCGAGCAGGCGGAACAGATCAACGTGAACAGCTACGTGGATTGCGGACAACCGATGCCCGGCCACGACGTGGAGATCCGCGACGCGCAAGGACGGCGATTGCCAGAGCGCCGCGTCGGCGTCATTCACGTGCGCGGACCCAGCGTAATGGCGGGCTATCTGGGCCAACCCGAGGCAAGTCGCGATGTGCTCTCGAGTGACGGATGGCTCAACACGGGCGATCTCGGGTATCAGGTGGGCGGCTCCATCCACGTGACCGGCCGTCAAAAAGACCTCATCATCGTCAACGGCCGCAACGTCTGGCCGCAAGATCTGGAGCATATCGCCGAGCAACAGCCCGAAGTCAGACCCGGCGATGCACTGGCTTTCGCTGCACCAGACGCCGATGGCGCCGATCGGCCTGTGATCGTCGTCCAGTGTCGAGAATCCGATCCGGCAAAGCGCTCACAATTGGTGATGCGAATCAAGACCCGCATCAGTGAAGAGCTGGCGATTGAGTGCATGGTGGATCTGGTCCCGCTGCACACCTTGCCGCGGACCTCTTCGGGAAAGCTGTCGCGCTCGGAGGCACGGCGCAACTTCCTGCGCGCCCGCGGGGATGAGCGCTTGGTGGCCGTCGATAACGCCGCCCTTGCAGTGGGCGAACCGCTTGGCCAGGTTCACGAATACGCCGAGCTGTCTCGCGTGCCCCTGCGCCAGGAGCTGTGAGGGGTCACCTCGATCCCATCGAGCCCTGTCACAACCCGCTGGCGAAAAGCGCTCGATCGCGTGGTCGGTAGATCACATGGCCCTTCGTCCGCCTGACAAACGGGAGACAGCGCGGTGAACGCCGGGTCGACCGATACCGGCGCCGATGGCATTAAGGGCTCGATCGCGCTGACAGGCGCCACGGGATTCATTGGCGGCGCCTTAGCGAAACGGTTTGCCAGCACCGGTTGGCACGTCAAGGCATTGGTTCGCAGTCTGCCCAAAGCGCGAGCCCTGCAGGAACTGGATCTGGAGATCGTCCAGGGTGACCTCGCAGACGACGAGGCCCTGCGCTCGCTGCTCCACGGTGTCCATGCCGTCGTGCACTGTGCCGGCGCGGTGCGAGGAATCGACGACCACGACTTTTTCCCGGTCAACGTAGCCGGCACCGAACGGATCGCCTCGCTTGCCTCGCTGATGGATCCGCCCCCACGATTCATCGCTCTCTCCTCGCTTGCAGCGCGTGAGCCGCAATTGTCCCCGTACGCGGCAAGCAAGCACGAGGGTGAACTGGTGCTCAGGC
>JASFJQ010000061.1:0-8778 GCA_050121305.1 Chromatiaceae bacterium | reverse complement strand
GAATACTGCGTCGCGGCTGAGGCCGACGAATCCGCAGCCTTGCGGGTCAGGCCGGACGCGCGCCAACAGGGCCGCGCTGACCTCGCCCTCGCCCGTCAGGCAATACAATGGCAACTGGGGCTCGCTGAGGCGTTCGTCGAACCAGCCCTGGATCCCGACCGAGCGCCCGGTCTTGTAGTCGATGACGGCCAGGCTGCCATCGGCCAGCCGGTCGAGGCGGTCGGCACGCGTGGTCAACCGCAGACCCTCGAGTTCCACCGCCTGATCCTGTTCCATGGCGAGGACTTCGAAGCCCTGCGTGCGCGCCCGCTCGACGCCGAGCCAGTCGATCACCAACCGCGTCAGGCGCGCGCCCTCGATGGCCGAAAATCTCGGGGTCATCAGATCCGGGCGCCGCCTACCGAGGTCCTCCAGGGTTGCTGAGGCGAGTGGTGCGACCAGGGTCTGCAGCGTCCCCGCATCATGTCGGGCGAGGGTCGTGGAATCCCGGAGCTGCTGCCAGACGCGCTGCAGGAGTTCATGCAGCAGCTTGCCGATCAGCGGCCCGTCGGCGGCGGTACTGGGCTCATCGAGAGGCCGGGCACCCAGACGGAAGCGCGCCGTCGCCTGAAACGGACACCTGGCCTGCGCCGCCAGCAGCGCGGCGCCGCCGCGCTGGGTCTGCGGCGCGGGATAGGCCGCTGCCGAGGGCAGCATCTCGAGCCTATCGGCGACTTGGCAGCGGCGTTCCAGGTCCTGGGCCGGCGCCTCGATCAGTGTGGCCGCGTCGACCAGGGGCCAGGTCAGGATCAGCGGGCTTGGACGCCGCTCACGATCGCCCTCGCTACAGGGGTGACTCGCAACCACGGTATCCGCGCTGTCTACCAGGCGTTCGGTCAACGCGGCCGCAAATGCCAGTTCCCGCGCGGCCGATGCATGCGGCATCTCCAGATCGCGCTGCAGCCTGTTCGGTAGCAGCGGATTGGATTGCGGCGCCGGTGGCCAGTTGTAGTCATCCAAACCGAGCAGCCACAAGGCATCGAAGGTCAAGCCGGCCGACTCGAGCGGCCCGAGAATCTGGATCGGTGTGTCTGGCGACTCCGCCTGGAACAGGGTCTCGCGGCCTAGGCTGTGCCAAAGCGCGATGGCCTCGCCTCTATTCAGCCGCGGGCGGACCTTGGCCAGTTCGGCGAACTCCCCGAACAGACGCCGCGTACGCTCGTATTGTTGAAACTCCTCGCTGCTGAGCGCGGTATCGCCCGGCCATCCGAGAATCTGCAGGCTGTCATTGAAATGTCGGAGCCATTGATCGGGTGGCGCACTGCCGGGCAGTGCACGCGCCAGTGCGAGCAATCGGTCGATACGCGTTGCGAGGTCCGGGCAATATCGCAGATCCTGTTCGTCGAGATGCCGCAGACGATACGCGAGGCGTTGTAGATCGACCTGCGGCAGGCCGTCTTCGCGCAACGCGCTATCGAACAGTGCGCGCCGTTCCCATTCGGTCGC
Source organism: Chromatiaceae bacterium (assembly GCA_050121305.1). GTDB lineage: Bacteria > Pseudomonadota > Gammaproteobacteria > Chromatiales > Chromatiaceae > Thiosocius. The sequence continues at coordinate 7,293 of JASFJQ010000061.1, read as the reverse complement.
ATGGCCGCCGATAAACGGGCTGCGCAAGAGCTGGCCAATGGCGTGCAGCGGTTGCCTGCCCTGCAGCAGATCGAGTACCAGCCCGGCGTGCGCGACCAGCGGGCAGTCTGTGATGGCGGTGCCCAGTGAGATGTTGAAAACATTCTGGTCGGACCGGAGCAGCAGATACGTGGCCGGCGCGAGGGTCTCGGTGAATATGCGCTGCAGGTCTGCACGCTGCTCGGTGATCCGGGGTGAGACAATACCGATCCGGGCCTGCGGATCGTCGCGCAGGCGTTGTCTTGCCCATTCTGCGGCGAGCCGTATCTCCGTCTCGCTGTCCTCGGCCGCGATGCGCCGCCTGTCGCCCCGGCCTGGATCGTCTCGGTACTCCTCGATCGCACAGCCGTTTGCGCCCAGCAGGTCGAACAGAGCCCGCTGTGCTGGCGTCAGCGCCTCGAAGCCGGCATAGACCAGACGGGGTGGGATAGGCAGTGTATCTGTGGTGAACGCCTCGCAGATCAGGCCAGGGAGCTGGGCGGCGCTCAACAGGCCACGTTCAGTCAGCGCGGCATTGAACGCGTGTTGCCAGGTGACAAAGCGGCGGGTCTCATCGCCGCCCTGGGCCAGCAGGGTCTGCGGATCGAGCTGCCAATCGAGCACCAGGGCGTTGGCGTTCTGTGCAGTAGCGGCGGCCGCTGACGGACGCATCAACGCGACCTGGTCGGGCGCCTGTTCAATGATCTGCTGCCAAAGCAAGCGTTCCTGAAGACGACTTAGCAGATCGTGTTCGGTATCGCCGTTGTCGAGGAGCTGCCCATACAGCCGCGTAAGCCATGCACCCCAGGCGAGGATATCGGGCGTGGGCCAAACCGTCCTCCCCAATGCGGCCTGGCGGTGGTCGTAACGGGTGCGCAATTCGCTGGCTAGACGCTTGTTGACGGTCAGCAGCGTGGTGTCGCCATTTAGGAGATCTAGGATACGGCTCACGGTGTGAAGGCGTCTTCTAAGATGGTTCGCCCAAGGCTACCAGATGCATCAAGCGTCGCGGTGAACCGGCCTGCCGGTGATCGTTCAGCGCTCGAGGATCCGTATCTTCGCCGGGTCCAGTCCGATTACGACCTGGTCGCCGATGTGCAGGGTGTTCCGCGTGGCGTCGCGCGGGAGGTCCAGGCAGATGGCCTTGCCCGAGAGATCGATCCAGTGACGCAGGCTGCTGCCCAGGAATTCGGTGCGCTCGATACGGCCGCTAAAGCGGATCTGGTCACCGAAGGGTTCGGCGTTCCGGCCGACGATACGCAGGTCCTGTGGCCGGAACATCGCAGAACCCGTGCGCGCACGTTTCACCGGGTGGTCGAATAGCGGGATCACAATGCCGTTCTCGGCACGAAACAGGGGCTGGTCTCCCGCGTACTCGATTTCGCCGTCGATCAGGTTGATGCCGCCGAGATACTCGGCCACGAAACGATTGGCCGGCATATCATAAAGCTCGACCGGCGTACCGACCTGTTGTAGCTCGCCCTCGTGGAGCACGGCGATTCGATCGGCGAAACGCAGTGCCTGGATCGGATCCTGGGTAGTGATCACCGTGGTCAGCGCTGACTGCTGTTGACGCCTCTTGAGCAGCCGCAGCAGTTTTTCGCGCAATTTTTCGTCCTGCGCACTGAAGGGTTCATCCAACAGATCGATACGCGCCGCGCCGATCAGGGTGCGCGCAAGGGCTACACGTTGTTGTTGGCTCGGCGTCAGCTGCCACGGTAGGTGCTTGCGAAAATTCGATAGACCGACACACGCGAGTTCCCGCGCCACGCGCTCGCGGATCTTGCGCCGCGACAGGCGTTGCCGCTGGAGTCCGAAGGCGACGTTTCGGCCGACTGTCATATGCGGCCACAAAGGGAATGCCTGCAGCATCAACGGCACGCCACGCCTGTGCGGCGCGGTATGCGTAATATTCTCCGCATCGATCCAGACCTCGCCTCGGCTGAGCCGATCAAGACCGGCGATCGCGCGCAGCAAGGTCGATTTGCCTGACTCCGCGCCGCCGAGCAGCGCAAACATCTCCCCGGGCAACACGCTGAGGCTGATGTTGCGCAATATCTCTTGCTGATCGATGGTGATATCGACATCGCGCAGCTCGAGGCTGGAGGGTTCGCTGACTGTCATAGGGCCTCTGTGGCTGCATCCCGGCGCGCTGCAGCCGGCACGAATCGTCGGCAGTGGCGGTGCAACAGCAGGCGGTAGATGATCGCGCAGAGCGCGAGCAGCGCAAGGACCAGCACAATCGCCTGGGTCGCACCGGTCCTTTCGCCGCCCGGCATCTGCAGTGTCTGGAAGATGCTGAGTGTCAGCAGCGGCGGTGATGAAGAGCCCTCGAGCAGCACCATTACCGCCGTCAACTCCCAAGCGGCGGCGGTGAATCCGATCAGGAATACCGCGCCCAGTATGCCGATCCGGGCCGGCAGGACCACCCGTAGATAGAGTGCGAGACCCGCTACACCGAGCGTGCGCGCCGACTCCTGGCCACCGCGACCGAGCATGCGGCGTTGCCGAGCAATGAGGTAGCCTGCGAAAGGCAGATGTTTGACGGCGACGACCACGGCGAGCGCAAGCCAGGCGAGATTCGGCCATGCCGCTTGGGCCCAATCGAACTGACTTGCGGTCTGCAGGCAGGCGAAGGCGAGAACCAAGCCCGGCACCGCGAACAGCCCGTTGACTGTGGTCCGCGTGAGACGGCCCAAGACCCCGGGTGTTGACGACAGCCATCCGAGGGCGCCGCCGACGATCAGGAGCAGGATCCCGGTGATAACCGCGTAGGTCAGGGTAGCAAACAGGATCGGCAATGTTTCGACCAAGAGCGCCTGGTGATCGAACGGTTCAACCAAGACGGGCAAGGGATCAGCGGGCGAGTGATCAGCCAATGATATCCATGCCAGCCCCAGGAGCGGGGTGAGCGCCAGGATCGCGAGGATAGAGACCAGCGGCGTCGCGAGCAGCGCGGCGCCCGTCGGGTGACGCCAACGCAGCGGCTGCGGGCAGGCCCCCGCGGCTCTCTGTATCGGCGGCGGCGTCAATGCGGACCATGCAAGGGCGACGAACAAGGCGGAAAAGGTCAACATCACCAAGGCTGCGAGCGTCAACAGTGGGTCGCCCGGACCGGCAGCCGCCAGGCGCAGCACGAACTGCGGCGCCAATAGGCTGTCGATGTCGAGCATCAGCGGCGTCGCAACGTCTTCGACGATGCGCAGCGAGACCAGGCCGGCGCCCAACACGTAGGGCGGTATGGCCAGCGGCAGCGCAATACGCCGCCATGCGGTAAGGCGCCCGGCTCCCAGATTGCGCGCGCTCTCATAGAGGGCCCGATCGATGCGCTTGAGGCCGACGATCAGGCTGAACAGGATGACCGGAAAGAAATGCAGCGCATAGACCTGGACCAACATCGCGAGCCGCCCGCTCACCGGCCATTCGTCCGGCCAGATCTCCAGGCCGGCGAGCTGCAAAACGTCGACAAAGTGCATCAAGACCGCGGCCGTAATGAACGGCGGCATCACCAGCGGCAGTAAGCCCAACAGCGGAACCAGCAGGCGCAGGCTGACGTTGCCACGCACAGCGATCAGGGCCAGAGGGACGGCGAGGACGCTGGCCTGGACACACGCGAGCAGCGCGACGGCCGCCGTGCGCAGACTGGATTGCGGCAGCGAGGATTGCAGCAGCAGCTGACGCAGGGCATCCAGTCCGTCGCCATCGGCCGGCAGGAGTTCGATGAACAGCTGCGACAGTGGCACGCCGATCAGCGCGATGAAGAGCGTCAGCAATACCAGGCCGAAACCGGCGCTCGCCCATGTCATCTGCTGCCTTTCGATCATGCTGAGTCCGGAGGAATGGTGAAGTGGGGCGATGCCACTGGCGGACGGCCGAATGACAGGCACGGCGCGGTCCGTGTCGACTGCGGATCAATCCGCAACGGGCGATCGCCATTCGAGCTGCCGCGGAATTTTGCCGTCTCCGTCTGCAGATGCCAACCGGTGGTGGTATTCACACTCGCCCTGCCGAGATTGTCGCCTCTGTTCGCTCGGTTGTCGCTGTGTCCCGCCAGGGTGGACCTTCGTGCCTTTACAGACTCCTCGCCGTTATCGGGTCGTTGCGCTGCAGGGTCGGTGTTTAGTGCACTCAAGCGGACAGAAACAATCGGATGTTTATGATTAACTTCAGTAGCTTGGATCGGGCTATCCGACGATTAGCGGCCTTGGATCCGCTATACTTAAGCCCTGCGTTTGCGGAATGGACCGACCCATTTTGCGTCTCGCCCGATCACCACAGTGCACTGCGATGTTGTTCATAACGATCACGCTGCTGCCCGGCTGCGGTGAGGACGGGGTACAGCCAGTGGTTCAAAATGCGACCCTCGCAGCGCCGCAGCCGACCGGTCTTGAATCGGACCTGGAGGGGGATGCGGGGCAGATCTACACCGGCGACCTCGATGCCCTTCGGCAGAAAGGCCGGCTGCGCATCTTGATACCGGCCAACATTGGTGGTGTCTTCTACCTTCCGCGTGAGGGCTGGCCAGTCGACGAGCAGCATCGAGCCGCAGAGCGTTTCGCGCGCAGTCAGGGTCTGCAGCCCGAGTTGGTGCCTGTAGAGGGTCTTGCACAGATGATCCCGGCGCTGCTCGCCGGGCGGGGCGACATCATTGCCGCCAACCTCACGGTCACGGAGACACGGCGTGAGCGAATCGCCTTTTCGCTGCCGCTGACCCATGTCCGTCAGCAGGTGCTGGTGACGAGCACCCGTGACGATATCCAGGGCGACCGGGATCTGGCCGGTCGGCGTGTGATGGTCGATCCCAGCTCGGTCTTCTGGGAGCGTCTCACACAGCTGCGTGAAAAGTATCCAGCCCTGGAGCTGATTGCCAGGCCTGCCGAGATGTCAGACGAGGAGGAACTCGATGCAGTCGCCGATGGCCGGGTAGATGCGACGGTTCGCGACAGCAATGTCGCTGGCATGTACCTCGGCTATCGGGATGACCTCAAGGTCGCATTCGAACTTCCCGGCAATGACGCCATCGCCTGGGGCATTCGACGTGAATCGCCGCAGCTGCGCGCTGCACTCGACCAATTCCTGCATCTGGAGCTACCGGTCGATGGGCGCAACGCGCGACACACTGACGATTTCGACGGTATAAAGCGGCGTCGGGTGCTGCGTGTCTTGCTGCCCAACAATGCCGCCTCCTATTTCCTGTACCGCGGCGAACTGCATGGCTTTGAGTACGAGCTGGCCAAGGCCTTTGCGGACGCCCACCAGCTGCGTCTGGAGGTTATCGTTCCGGATACCCATGAGCAGCTGCTGGACTGGCTGCGCAATGGACGCGGCGATGTGGCGGCCGGGTTTCTCGAACCGAGCGCCGCATTGAAGGCCCGTGGCCTCGCCTTTTCGCGGAACTACCACTACGCCGCACGGCACCTTGTGATGTCTGTTGATGGCGAGCAGGGTGATCGCCAGACACTGGCAGGTCTGACCATAACGGTGAGGCGAAGCAGCCCTTATTGGTCAGACCTGGTGAAGCTGCAGCGGGGCGGTGCGGCGTTTGAGCTGATCGCGGCGGCTGAAGATATCGAGACTGAGGAATTGATCGCCCGGGTCGCTATCGGTGACATCGAGGCGACCGTGGCCGACGGTCATCTGCTCGATATCGAGTTGGCGCGCGGGCTCCCGGTCAGGTCCGCGATGAAGCTCAGCGAAGAGCGCGGCCATTCAGTCGCCGTGCGCGATCAAAACCAGAAGCTGTTGGCGGCGCTGGACGACTTCATCAAGGCACAGTACCGGGGGTTGGTCTACAACGTCTTGTACAAGAAGTACTTCACCAACCCGCGCCAGGTGCGCAACCTCGCGGCCGGCCGCCTCGGCGGGGACAACGGCGAGGGTCTATCGCCCTACGACGAGATCACACGTAGGTATGCGGACGAGTACGGTTTCGACTGGCGCCTGATCACGGCACAGATGTATCAGGAGAGTCGATTTGATCCGGCCGCCAAGTCGTTCGCCGGTGCCGAGGGTCTGCTTCAGGTCATGCCGCGCACCGCGAAATTCATGGGCTTCGGTGATATCAGCGGGCCCGAAGAGGGCATCCATGCCGGAGTCAAGTATCTGCAGTGGGTGCGTGATCGCTTCGAGCCGACGCTGCCTTTCAATGAACGGATGTGGTTTACCCTGGCGGCCTACAATGCCGGTCACGGGCATGTGCAGGATGCGCGCCGCCTCGCTAGGCAAAAGGGTTGGGATGGCGATCGCTGGTTCGAGCACACCGAAAAGGCGATGCTGCTGTTATCCAAGGACCGCTATGCGAAGAAGGCTCGCTATGGTTACGTGCGCGGTATCGAGCCGGTGAGCTATGTGCGGAATATCCGTCGACGCTATCGTGCCTATGTGGATATCGCGACCCGCCGTTTGTCGCAAAAGTCGGCAGGCGGATCGCGCGACATCGCGGCCGTCGGATCCGGAACAGGCGCGGCGAAGGCGCATGCCCGCCCATCGCACAGTACGTCTGCGCCGGGTCTTGGCGCCGTGGACCGCGGTACGGTCCCAGCCGATCCCTGAGAGACCTCACAGGGCAGACGTGGCCGTGTCGTGCGGCGCGGTGCCGTTTGCCCACCCGACGCGCTGCGGTTATCGTGAGTGGCGAGCTGCCATTCAAGCAGGTTAAGCGTGATCACCATCGATTATTTCTCCGACATCCTTTGTGTATGGGCGTACGGCGGTCAGGTGCGGCTGGAGGAACTACAGCGGGAATTTGGCGACAAGATAATCGTGAGACACCGCTTCATGCCGCTGTTCGCGGATACGCAGACGCGCATCGGTCATGACTGGAACGACCGGGGCGGGTTCGAGGGATTCGGCCGGCATATGCAGAAGCTCTGTGCGCAATGGGAACACACACGGTTGAACAGCGATGTCTGGACGCGTTGTCGGCCCAGCAGCTGCACGACCTCCCATGTATTCCTGAAGGCGGCAAGCCTCTGCCTCGGGCTGGAGCAGAGTGACCCGCCACCCGAGAACGAGGCACGCCTCCTGTTCGAGCGTCTGATTGCGCAGACGCGCCTGGCATTCTTCGAGCAGGCACGTGACATATCGGATCTCGCAGTGCTGCTGGATCTGCTTGCAGAAACACCGCTGTCGGCCGATGCGTTGCGCGCCAAGATCGATCGCGGCGAGGCCTATGCGGCGCTACATCGCGACGAACAACAGATGACGAGTCTTCGCGTATCGGGCAGCCCGACCTATGTCTTCAACGAAGGGCGGCAACTGCTGTACGGTAACGTG
>JASFJQ010000060.1:0-8865 GCA_050121305.1 Chromatiaceae bacterium | reverse complement strand
TGCGCTCGAAAAAGAGGCGATCCCGCGCTGGAACAAATTTCTGCAAGGCTACTACGACAACTCAGGCATCGGCTCCGACAGCTTCGACCAGGCCGTGCAGTTTGGGAGCACCGGGGAAGCCAGTCTCACCGATGCGATGCGAGAGAAGGGTATACAACTCAGCACTGCCGTGGAGACGTCGGTGTTCTACACAGGCTTCAACATGCTGGATCCGGTGGTCGGTGGTGACAGTGAACGCGCGCGTCTGCTGCGCCAGGCGATAGCGATCGCGGTCGATTTCGAGGAGTTCATCTCGATATTTCGCAACGGCCGCGGCGAGCCGGCGCAAAGTCCTTTGCCGCCAGGAATCTTTGGCTATCGAGAGGGCGAGCAGGGGGTCAACCCGCTAACCCATGTCTGGCGCAACGGTAGCGCGCGCCGACGGGACATCGGCGATGCGCGTCGACTGCTCGAGCAGGCAGGCTACCCGGACGGGCGCGATCCCAAGACCGGCGGTCCGTTGATCCTGTATTACGACACCCCGGCTGCCGGACCAGACAGCAAAGCGATGCTGCAATGGTATCGTAAACAATTGGAGAAACTTGGCATCGAGCTGGTCATCCGTGCGACGGACTACAACCGTTTTCAGGACAAGATGCTAAAGGGGACGTCGCAGATCTTCAGCTGGGGATGGAACGCCGACTATCCTGATCCAGAGAACTTTTTGTTTTTGCTATATGGCCCAAACGGAAAGGTGGAGTCAAAGGGCGAGAATGCCGCTAACTTCAAGAATGCGGAGTTCGATCGACTCTTCCTGATCATGAAAGACCTGCCGAATGGGTCGGAGCGCCAGCAGGTCATCGACCGCATGGTGGAGATTCTGCGCCAGGAGTCACCCTGGATGTTCGGTTTCTTTCCCAAGGCCTTCAGCCTGCACCATGCCTGGTTCCAGAACTCCAAGCCCCATCTGATGGCGAACAATACGCTGAAGTACAAGCGAGTAGACGGCGCGGCGAGGGCTGCCGCGCAGCAGGCCTGGAATCGGCCCGTGGTGTGGCCGCTTGGCGCGCTGGTCGTTTTGCTCATTGTTTCGATATTGCCGGCAATCCGGGGATTCATTGCGCGCGAGAGGAGCAGGGCGCTTTGACCGCGTACATCGTGCGCCGAATGCTGTATGCGCTCCCGATACTGCTGGGCGTCAACGCGCTTACCTTTATCCTGTTCTTTGTCGTCAACTCGCCGGACGACATGGCCCGAATGCATCTCGGAAACAAGCGCGTCACAGCGGAGGCCATTCAGACGTGGAAGCAGGAGCACGGTTATGAAAAGCCGCTGCTGCTCAATCGTTCGGCGCAGGGCGCCGACATGTTCACCGATACGATACTCTACGAGAAGTCGTTGCGCCTGTTCCTGTTCGACTTTGGGCAGTCGGATAGCGGACGTGATATCAGCTACGACATCTCACAACGAATGTGGCCGAGCCTCGCGATAGCGGTGCCGACCCTGCTGGTCGGTCTGGCCGTGAATATCACCTTCGCGCTGCTGTTGGCCTTTTTCCGCGCCACCTATCTCGATTTTTGGGGCGTGGTGCTGTGTGTCGCAATGATGTCGATATCCAGCCTCTTCTACATCATCGGCGGACAGTTCCTGGTCGGGAAATTATTGAATCTGGTGCCCATATCGGGGTACGACACCGGCCTGCATGCGTGGAAGTTCATGATCTTGCCGGTCGTCGTCGGCATTGTCGGCAGCGTCGGTTCGGGGACGCGCTGGTATCGAACCCTGTTTCTGGAAGAGATTCACCGTGATTACGTCCGGTCGGCGCGCGCCAAGGGTCTGTCCGAGCACTGGGTCTTGTTCCGCCATGTGCTGCGCAATGCCTTGATACCTATCCTGACGGGGGTGGTCGTTGTGCTGCCGTTGCTGTTCATCGGTAGTCTGCTGACCGAGTCATTCTTCGGTATACCCGGTCTGGGAAGCTACACTATCGATGCCATAAATCGTCAGGACTTCGCGATTGTGCGGGCGATGGTGTTCCTGGGCGCGGTGCTGTACATCATCGGGCTGCTTCTCACCGATATCTCCTACACAATCGTCGATCCGCGCGTGAGACTGGATTGATCGCATGGCGTTTCAGCCGGTAATCCTCTGGACCGACGCCCTGATTTACCTGCTGCTGGGCTTGACGGCGGCGATGGTCTGGCACACGCGTCGCCACGAGCACCTCGCGGCGCCCTGGAAGCGCGTCGCGGGCAGTCGAACGGGACAGGCGGCGATGGTTGTGCTGCTGTTCTATGTCGTCGTGGGCCTGCTCGACACGCTGCACTTTAATCCGCAGAGCGGCGTCGACGACCAGGGGGAACCGATCTATTCAACCGAGGTGCTCAGCCTGTTCGATCATATCGTCGGGCCTCTTCGCACTCAGCGTGAAAAGACCTATTCGGCCCCTTTTGCCACCCATCTGTTCAGCAAGGAGAACATTGAACAGCCCGACGGCAGCATGCTGCGTGATTACCCTCGGCTGATTTATGGCGGTGCGCATCTGCAGCTCGATGATGACAACAAGCTGCAGGATATCGCGCTCAGGGCACTGTCAGGTGCCCTCAAAGGGGGTGCGCTATGGTTGCTGCTGGTGATCGTCATCTGCCGCGCGAATCGTGACCGCCTATCCCGCCTGCTGGGCGGTCGCCTGCGCAATCCCTGGCATGTCGGCGCCTGGACGGCGTTGGGGTTGGCACTCTTCTTGGGTGCGCTTTGGGAGCTTTCGGCCTTCTATCACGTACTCGGTACCGACAAAGTGGGCGAGGACGTTTTCTTTCAATCGCTCAAGAGTATCCGCACCGGGCTGGTCATAGGTACCTTGACCACATTGGTGATGCTGCCGGCCGCGATCTTGCTCGGCATCATGGCCGGCTATTTTCGAGGCTGGGTCGACGATGTCATACAGTATCTCTACACGACCCTGAACTCGATACCTGGCGTACTGCTGATTGCTGCGGCTGTGCTGATGATGCAGATCTACATGAGCAATCATGAAGACGATTTCAACAGTGTCACGGAGCGAGCCGATCTGCGCCTGCTTTTTCTGTGTCTCATCCTTGGCGTGACCAGCTGGACGTCGCTGTGCCGCCTGCTGCGCGGCGAGGCGCTCAAACTGAAGGAGCTGGAGTACGTTCAAGCGGCGCGTGCATTCGGCGTCGGCAACTTCCGGATCTTGCTACGGCATGTACTGCCCAATGTGATGCATATCGTGCTGATTACGATTGTGCTCGACTTCAGCGGTCTGGTGCTTGCCGAGGCGGTGCTGTCGTATATCAACATCGGGGTTGATCCGGCCACCAACAGCTGGGGCAATATGATCAATGGTGCACGACTCGAGCTGGCCCGTGAGCCCGTCGTCTGGTGGTCGCTGCTCGCGGCCTTTGTCTTCATGTTCACACTGGTGTTGGCGGCGAACCTGTTTTCCGATGTCGTGCGTGACGCCTTCGATCCCCGGCTGAGGCAACAGCGATGAGTCTGATCGAAAACGCGATGAGTGCCCGGCCGGTGCCGACCGAGGCCTTGCTGGAATTGGATAAGCTGACGACCCACCTTGGCAGCGACACCCAGCCGGTGCGCGCGGTCGATGAAGTGAGCCTGAATATCCAGCGCGGTGAGACCTTCGTGCTGCTCGGTGAATCCGGATGCGGTAAATCGATGATTGCGCTGTCCATCATGCGCTTGTTGCCATATTCGGGGCGGATCGTCGCGGGCGACATACGGCTCCACGGGCAGTCATTGCGGGCGCTGTCCGAGGCGGAGATGCGCGGCGAGCGTGGCGGACGTATCGGCATGATCTTTCAGGAGCCCATGACCTCACTCAATCCAGTGATGACCGTGGGTGAGCAGGTGGCCGAGGCGGTTCGGCTACACGACAGGGAAAGCCGCGGCCGGGTGGAAGGGCGCGTCGTCGAGTTGTTTCGCGCAGTCGGTATTCCCGACCCGCAGCGTCGCACCCGAGACTATCCGCACCAGCTGTCGGGTGGGATGAAGCAGCGGATCATGATCGCGATGGCGTTGGCCGGGCGCCCGGAGCTGCTGATTGCCGATGAGCCTACCACGGCGTTGGACGTGACGATACAGGCGCAGGTACTCGACCTTCTCAAGCAGCTGCAGCGTGATACCGGTATGTCGATCCTGTTGATTACGCACGATCTTGGTGTGGTCGCGGAGATGGCCGATCGGGTAGGGGTTATGTATGCGGGCCAGATGATGGAGATCAACGACGTCGACGGCTTTTTCCAGAATCCGGTCCACCCCTACAGTCGCAAGCTGTTCCGTTCGGTCCCCAAGGCGGAGAAACGCCACCAGGGCCTGGATGTCATCCCCGGGATCGTGCCGCCATTGAACCAGGCGTTCGATCACTGCCGATTCGCTGATCGCTGCGAGTTTGCCCACGACCGCTGCCGCACGCAGTTGCCACCCTGGCGCGGTAAGGCCCAAAGCGGCTACCGCTGCCATCTGGCGCCGGAGGAGGTGCCCGAATCCGTCGCGCCGGTGCTCCCGACGCGGCACAGCCGGGGGGCGGCCGGGAAGGGCTTGCTCGATGTGCGGCGCCTGAAGGTGCATTTTCCGATTCACAAAGGGGTGTTGCGTCGTGTCGCGGGCCAGGTGAAGGCGGTAGACGGCGTAGACCTGAAGATCGACAGCGGCTGTACCGTTGCATTGGTGGGCGAATCCGGCTGCGGCAAGACCACGGTCGGCAAGGCGATCATCCAGCTGAATCGCCTGACTGATGGCCAGATCCTATTCGACGGTCACGATCTGTCGAGCGTGCGCGGGCGCCGGCTGCGCCGATTGCGGCGTGAGTTCCAGATCATTTTTCAGGATCCGGCCTCCTCGATGAACCCGCGGATGCTGGTCGAAGATATTGTCGCCGAGGGTATGATCGCGCAGGGCATCGGTGGCGACCGCAGGCAGCGACGCGTGCTGGTCGAGCGGCTGCTTGGGCAGGTAGGGATGCAGCCAACGGCCGCCGACCGCTACCCGCATGAATTTTCGGGTGGACAGCGCCAGCGTATCGCTATCGCCCGCGCACTCGCACTCGAGCCTCGTTTGATTGTCTGCGATGAGCCGACGAGCGCACTGGACGTGTCGGTTCAGGCCCAGGTCCTCAACCTTCTGAAAGAGCTGCAGGCGGAGCTGGGGCTGTCTTATCTGTTTATCACCCACAATATCTCCGTCGTTGCCTATCTGGCGCATGAGGTTGCAGTGATGTACCTCGGGCGCATCGTAGAGTATGGAGAGGTGGCCAAGGTCTTGGAGAATCCGCTGCATCCATATACCGCCGCGCTGTTGAGCGCCGTGCCGGTGCCGGATCCGGCGCACGAGCGTGAGGTGATTAAGCTACAGGGTGATATGCCATCACCCATCGATCCGCCGACGGGCTGCCATTTTCATCCACGCTGTCCGCACGCCAGCGCGGTGTGCCGTGAACGTTATCCGGAGACAATAGAGGTCGAGCCGGGTAGGCGGGTCAGCTGCTGGCTGATGTCCCCGCAGTGACGGGGTTCCTCAGGCATCGGGCTCGATGAACAATGTGAGCCTGTCGCCAGGATAAATATACCGGCCGACCCGGTTCCAGCGTTTGAGATCGGCGATGGAGACCTGAAAACGCCGCGCTATGGTGTAGAGGGAATCCCCCTTGCGCACGAGGTAACGCAGCCGTTGCCGGGCCAACGGGTTAGATGCGGTATTCGCGAAGCCAACTGTTTCCGACAGCGGGATAAGCAGTACCTTGCCGGCCCGGATGCGCGAATTCTTGAGATGGTTTACGTGGCGAATGGCAGCCACCGACACCTCGTATTGGCGCGCAATTCTGTTCAAGCTGTCACCACGAACGACGGTATGGCGTTGCCAGCGCAGCCGCTCGTCGGCCGGCAGTTGCGCCAGGGCCTCTTGAAAGCCCTCTGCCTTGCTGACAGGCACGAGCAGCTCATGCGGTTTACCTGGCCGGCTGGCCCAGCGTTTGTGACCCGCATTCAGCTGCAGCAGCTGTTCGACCGGGATATCGGCGAGCTGCGCAGCGATCGTAAGATCGATCTGTCCGCCGGTGTCGACGGCGACGAAGAATGGGCGATCGATGATCTCGGGGAGGACGATGTCGTATTTCGCCGGATCGGCGACTATTGCCGACAGCGCGAACAGGCGGGGGACGTAGCGATCGGTCTCGCCAGGCAGGTCGAGCGACCAGAAATCGGTCGCTTCACCGCGTCTTTTGGCGCGTTGAATCGCCCGGCCAACGGTCCGTGATCCCGCGTTGTAAGCGGCCAGGGCATGCTCCCAATTACCCGAGAAACGGGCCTCGAGCTTTCGCAAATAGGCAATGGCTGCTGCAGTCGACGCACGCACCGTGCGCCGACCATCGAACCACCAGTCCCGCTGCAGTCCCAGCATCCCGCCGGTGGCAGGCATGATCTGCCACAGGCCGGCGGCGCCGTCTGGAGAATAGACCTCGACCCTAAAGCCGCTTTCGACTGCGGGTAGCAATGCAAGCTCGGTCGGGAGATCGGCCTGTTCGACGGCATCGAGTATGTAGTGGAGATAGGGGCGTGCGCGCTCCATCAACCCCTGAAAGGCACTCGGCGAGCGCCGCAGTCGGCGGATCTCTCGATCGATCCGCGGGTGCGAGCCCGGGTGCAGCCGGAAACCTGCTCTGAGGCGCGACCATATCTGCTGGTCGACGATGACCTCTGGGGTCACCATTGCAGGGGGCGGTGTTTCAACCGGTTCGTCGGCTACAAGCGCCGGCGTTGCGTGCGGAGGCGGTGGTGCCGGTTGGGCAGTCGTTTCAGCGGGCCGGGTCTCCTGCGTCACGCATCCCGAAAAAGTCAACGGGGCAAGCAGACCCAATACTGTCATCAGGAACCGCGATCGTTGCCGTCGGCGCATGCTTTGTTCAGAATCAGTCGTGTGCTGCGCGCTTGTCATTGGCGATGAATATACGAAATGCGGCACGGGGGTTCCAGCGACGGCAGCGAGATGTCTCAGTCCAGATCATTTGATAAAGCTAGCAGTGAAACGGGCCAGCGGCTTGTGGATTGGTTTGCAGTCCAGCCGGGAACGCGGATCGCTGAACAGGAACGCGCGGCATTGACGGCGATGGTGTCAGACCTTTTTGGTTACCAGCTGCTGCAACTGGGTGAGCTCGGCGCCGATACGGCCTACCTCGCAAATTGCCCGATTTCGCGCAAGACCCTGGTGAGCCATCGCGTTACGACGGGAAGCGCAAGCGTTATCGTCGGCGAAGGTCGTCGCCTTCCGGTCGCGTCTGACAGTGTGGACGCTGTACTCTTGATACATACGCTCGACTTTTCACCGGATCCCCATCAGGTCTTGCGCGAGGTCGAACGTGTTCTGATCCCGGAGGGACGGGTGATCGTCGTGGGATTCAATCCTTACAGCCTCTGGGGAATATGGCGCCTGTTTGGGCGTTGGCGTGGGGCCATACCGTGGTGCGGACATTTTCTGTCCTATCCGCGACTCAACGACTGGTTGACGCTGTTGGGTTTTAGGGTTGAGCGAATGGACGTTATGGAGTTTCGGTCGCCTACCCGAAAAGGTCGTTTCGAGATAATGGAAAACGTGGGGCGACGCGTGTGGCCGATGCTGGCCGGCGTATACGTCGTCAGGGCCGTTAAACGCGTGTCTCGCGTTACCCCGATTCGCCAGCATTGGTCGCGCCTGAGGGCGGTGGGTCCGCGGGCAATCGAACCTACGGTGCGCGAGATCGAGGATGTCTGATCGTGTCGCGCTGTTCACCGACGGTGCCTGTCGCGGCAATCCGGGCCCAGGCGGCTGGGGAGTGGTATTGCGCTTCCGCACTAGCGAGAAGGAGCTGCACGGCGGCGAGGCGCTGACGACGAACAATCGAATGGAGCTGATGGCTGTCATCAAGGGCCTGCAGGCGCTCAAGCGACCCTGCCGCGTCGACGTGACGACCGATTCGCAGTATGTCAGGAACGGGATCACCCAGTGGATCCACAATTGGAAGCGCAACGGATGGCGGACAGCGGCGAAAAAACCAGTCAAGAACGACGATCTGTGGCGGTTACTCGATGAGGCGGTGGCTCGGCACGAGGTGCGTTGGCATTGGGTGAAGGGTCACAGCGGTCATCCAGAAAACGAGCGTGCGGATGCCCTTGCCAATCGCGGCATCGATCGGGTCAGCGGCTAGTGGTATGGTAGGCTGATGAACACGGTCAAGTATTCGGATGGCGTCGACCGGGGATTCTCCATCTCCACGCGATCTCTCGCAGCACTTGCCTGCGCGGCGCTACTGTCTGCACCGGCGGTCAAGGCCGATCCACCGATCGCCAGCCTGCCGCAGCATATGCAGCTCAATCGGGAAAATCAGCAGAGACTCAGGGACATTCAAGAATCGTCGGCCATGGAAGAGGAGGTGTTGGAGCCGGTGCCCTATTCGATGCAGCGGCAGCGCGATCGCCAGCAACAGATCGAGCAGCGGCTCTTGCAGGAAGGCCAGCGCCGAGAACTGCTGCTGCTCAACCGACGTGCCCGAACTGCAGAGCCCCCTTATAGGCCCAGTCGATTAGACGGCATCGGGCGGCAGCGGCAGTTCCAACTCGAACAGCAGCACCAGCTCAATCGATTCAGGATGCAATCGTATGGAGCCCGAGGCGTCCCGCCCGCTTCGGCGCCAACGGGAATCTCCCGCCCACTGCCAATCCCCAGGTCCCTAGCCCGCTGATGCGGCGTTGTCGACTGCGCATCTAAAGTCGAATCGCGGAATGCCGACATGCTGTCTGATTGGGACGTCCCCAGTCCCACTACAGGCGGGCTCTCATGGATGCTACCGAAAAATCGAACGAGCGGCGGATAGGTGTC
>JASFJQ010000059.1:0-8887 GCA_050121305.1 Chromatiaceae bacterium | reverse complement strand
CCGGCTGGCCAAGCAGGCGCTTCAGGACGCAGACCGGGCGGCCCCGGTGCATCGGTCTCATTGAGGCCGCTTTAGCTCGACTCGAGCGGTTCCGGCATTTGACGACATCGCCAACTCTGTTAGAATTCGGGCCGCTGTTGAATGGGCGATGACCCCTGGTACAGCCGCGGTTCTCCAGGGGGCCGCATCCTGGAAAACCCCAGCGATGGGGTTTTTTCATATCGTAGAGCACCGGATTTGGGTGCGAGGGATTCAGGAATGGGCCGCTGGCCCATTTTTTGTTTTTGGGAATATGCGCAGGGCACCACCCCAGTTGACGGCCTTGGTCCAGAGCGCGGTCGATGCGCTCGGTTACGAATTGGTCGGCGTGGAGTATCTGCCGCGACCGAAGGCCGGTCATCTGTTGAGGATTTACATCGACAGCGAGGACGGGATCGGTCTGGCCGACTGCGAAAAGGTCAGCCACCAGGTGAGCGGAGTGTTGGATGTGGAAGACCCGATTCGCGGCGGTTATGTGCTGGAGGTGTCGTCCCCCGGGCTGGATCGGCCGTTGTTCGAAAAGGCGCATTTCGAGCGTTTTGTTGGCGAAGTGGCGCGGATCAAAATGCATGCTGCAGTGAACGGCAGAAGCAATTTCAAAGGGATCATTCTCGCCGTGGATGGGGACGACGTGGTGCTTGAGATCGAGGAGGAACCGGTGCGATTGCCAATCGCGCAGATCTCCTCAGCGCGGTTGATATATCAGGTTTAGCTGGAAGGCGGAGCGATGAACAAAGAGATCTTGCTCGTTGTGGATGCGGTATCCAATGAGAAAGGCGTCGAAAAAGAGATTATTTTCGAGGCTATCGAGGCGGCCCTGGCATCGGCAACGCGGAAGAAGAACGGTGGCGAGATCGAGGTGCGGGTCGCGATCGATCGCACGACGGGAGACTACGATACCTTCCGCCGCTGGCTAGTCGTGGACGATGCCGAGACGCCAGTCCTGGAAAACCCGATTACTGAGATCACGCTGTCTGCCGCGCAGTCAGAAGATCCGAATCTGCAACCGGGTGATTATGTCGAAGACGAAATCGAATCAATCGCCTTCGGGCGCATCGCCGCGCAGACAGCCAAGCAGGTCATTGTTCAGAAAGTCCGTGAGGCCGAGCGCGCAAAAGTGGTGGAAGCCTATCAGGACCGGGTTGGTGAACTCATCACCGGGATAGTGAAACGAGCGGATCGTGGTTCTATCGTTCTCGATCTGGGCAACAATGCTGAGGCCCTGGTACCCAAGAGCGAGGTTATCCCGAAAGAGGCCGTGCGCGCCGGTGATCGCCTGCGCGGCTACCTCTATGACGTGCGCTCCGAGCAACGCGGCCCGCAGTTGTTCGTATCGAGGACTTGCCCAGAGCTTTTGATCCAGCTGTTCAACCTGGAGGTGCCCGAGGTCGGCGAGGGGCTGATCGAAATCGTCGGTGCCGCACGTGACCCTGGGCTTCGGGCGAAGATTGCGGTGCGCACCAACGACCCCCGTATCGATCCGGTGGGCGCCTGCGTAGGAATGCGCGGTTCCCGTGTGCAGGCGGTTTCGAATGAGCTTGGTGGTGAACGTGTCGACATCATTCTGTGGAACGACAACCCGGCGCAGTTCGTAATCAATGCGATGTCGCCGGCGGATGTCACCTCGATCGTCGTAGACGAAGATGCACACAGCATGGACGTCGCTGTGAAGGACGAAAACCTCTCTCAGGCGATCGGTCGCGGCGGGCAGAACGTCCGTCTGGCCAGTCAGTTGACGGGCTGGGAACTCAACGTGATGAGTGAGGAACAGGCGGCCGAGAAAAGCGAGGCCGAGGCTCAGGACCATATTCAGCAGTTCATGGAGCAGTTGGATGTCGACGAGGAAGTAGCCGCGATACTGGTTCAGGAGGGTTTCACCAGCATCGATGAGATTGCCTACGTCGATGACGCCGAGATGGCGGCGATCGAGGAGTTCGATCAGGAGATCATCGATGAATTGCGCAACCGGGCCAAGGATGCCCTGCTGACGCGCGCGATCGCCAAAGAAGAGGTACTGGGCGACGTGGAGCCCGCCGAAGATCTGCTGACCATGGAAGGCATGGACCGCAAGCTGGCATATCAGCTCGCCTCGCGCGGCGTGGTCAGCATGGAGGACCTGGCGGAGCAGTCGATTGACGAGCTGCTGGAGGTCGAGGGGATGGATGAAGAGCGCGCCGGTGCGTTGATCATGACGGCGCGTGCGCCCTGGTTTGCAGAGAGTGCCGAGTAAAGGGGATCGCATATGAGTGAAGTCACGGTCAGCCAGCTTGCCACTGACGTTGGCATCCCAGTCGATCGGCTGCTGAAGCAGCTGAGTGATGCGGGGGTGTCCAAGCAGGGAGCCGAAGACATCATTACCGAGCAGGAAAAGATGGACTTGCTCAATCACCTGCGGCGAAGCCACGGCAAACGCGAGGCCGCAGGCGGCAGCGGGGTGCGCAAGGTCGCGCTCAAACGCAAGACCACCACGGAGCTGCACCAGCCGGTAAGTGGTCGGGCGACAGCGCGCAGCGCCGCCGCACGCACCGGTAAGACCGTCAGCGTCGAGGTGCGTCGCAAGCGCGCGGTCATAAAACCCAAGACCGAAGATGAAACCAGCCAAGAGGAGCTGCTGCGCCAGGCGGAAGAGGCCAAGCGCGCCCTGGCCGAACAGGCAGAGCAACGTCGCCAGGTGGAGCAAGAGACGGAGGCCCGACGCCGCGCCGAGGCGGCGCGACGTGAGGCCGAAGAAGCCGAACGCCGCCAGTCGGAGGAGAGCAAGGTCGCTGCGGAAGAAGAGCTGCGTCGCCAGGCGGCTGAACAGGCGCGCGCCGAAGCCGAACAGCAGCGTCGCGCGCTCCAAGAGGCCGAGCAGCGCAAGGCCGGCGAAAGGCCCTCCAAGAAGGGTAAGCGCGAGCGCGACTCGGGCCTGGAGGAGCGTGGCCGACCGGGGCGCCGTGAGCTGCATGTGGTATCGGGCAAACGCGGCCAGCGCAGCGGTAAGGCGGGACGCAAGGCGGCACGCGTGACGGCGGCGAGTGCAGATTCCCAGCACGGATTTCAGCGTCCGACGGCGCCAGTGATCAAGGACGTCCCCGTTCCCGAGAGCATCTCGGTGGGCGATCTCGCGCAGCGCATGTCTGTCAAGGCCGGCGAGGTCATCAAGTCGCTGATGAAGATGGGCATGATGGTGACCATCAATCAGGTTCTCGACCAAGAAACGGCGATACTGCTGGTCGAGGAGATGGGGCACACCGCGGTCGCGGAGAAGCTGGAGGACGTCGAAGAGGAGATCCTGACGGCCGCAGAAGACGAACAGAAAGGCGCCGTGTTGCCCCGCGCACCGGTGGTGACCATCATGGGCCACGTCGACCACGGTAAGACGTCGCTGCTCGACCACATTCGTACCACCCGAGTCGCCGCTGGCGAGGCCGGTGGCATCACCCAGCACATCGGCGCCTACCACGTCGAGACCAACCGCGGGATGATCTCGTTTCTGGATACGCCGGGCCACGCCGCGTTTTCAGCGATGCGCGCGCGCGGCGCCCAGGCAACCGACATCGTCATCCTGGTGGTGGCGGCAGACGACGGTGTGATGCCACAGACCAAGGAGGCGATTCAGCATGCACGGGCGGCGCAGGTTCCGATCGTCGTCGCGGTAAACAAAATGGACAAGCCAGAGGCAAATCCCGACCGTGTGATGCAGGAACTCGTCGCGGAAGAGGTCGTACCCGAGGAATGGGGCGGCGACGTGCAATTCGTCAAGGTCTCTGCCAAGACTGGCGAGGGTATCGATCAGCTTCTCGAGGCCGTTTTGTTGCAGTCCGAGGTGCTGGAACTAAAGGCCATCCATGAAGGGCTGGCACGTGGCATCATTGTCGAATCCAGTCTCGACAAAGGGCGTGGGCCGGTGGCTACCGTGTTGGTACAGTCCGGTACGCTGAAACGCGGTGATGCCGTAGTGTCAGGAGCCGAGTTTGGGCGTGTGCGTGCGATGTTCGACGAAGACGGTCAGTCTGTGGAACAGGCGGGACCCTCCATCCCGGTGCAGGTGCTCGGCCTGTCGGGCACGCCGTCCGCCGGCGACGACCTGATCGCCCTACCGGATGAGAAGAAGGCCCGCGAGGTTGCCGAGCTGCGCCGCGTTCGCCATCGTGATTCACGTCTTGCCGAACAGAAGGCCACCAAGCTCGATCAGCTGTTTTCGCAGATGGCGGAGGGCGAGATCGCGTACGTCAATCTCGTCGTCAAGGCCGATGTTCAGGGGTCGGTAGAGGCCCTGCGCGAATCGCTGCTGAAGATCGAAACCGACGAGGCCAAAGTGCGGATCGTCGCTTCCGGCGTCGGTGGAATCACCGAATCGGATGCCAACTTGGCTGTCACCTCGAATGCCACACTCATCGGCTTCAACGTGCGCGCCGACGCCACCGCGCGGCGCGTGGTGGAAGAGCATGGCCTCGATCTGCGTTACTACAGCATCATTTACGAGGTCATCGACGACGTCAAAAAGGCGATCTCCGGCCTGCTTTCACCGGTCATCAAGGAAGAGATCATCGGGATGGCCGAGGTTCGCGACGTATTTCGTTCCTCGAAGCTTGGTGCAATCGCCGGCTGCATGGTCGTCGAAGGCGCAGTCAGGCGGCAGAGCCCGATCCGCGTGCTGCGCGATAACGTCGTCGTATTCGAGGGGGAGCTCGAATCCCTGCGCCGCTTCAAGGATGACGTAAACGAGGTCAAGGCTGGTACCGAGTGCGGCATCGGCGTCAAGAACTACAATGACGTCAAGCCGGGGGATCAGATCGAGGTGTTCGAGCGCGTGGAAATCGCGCGCGAGCTCTGATCGTTCTGGACCGAGAGCGCTGATGCACGAATTCGGGCGGGAAGAGCGGGTTGGCGCTGAG
The DNA here is from genome assembly GCA_050121305.1 of Chromatiaceae bacterium. Classification (GTDB taxonomy): domain Bacteria; phylum Pseudomonadota; class Gammaproteobacteria; order Chromatiales; family Chromatiaceae; genus Thiosocius. The sequence goes on along the minus strand of JASFJQ010000059.1, from coordinate 3,968 downwards.
ATACATCGCGAGCTCGCCTTGCTGCTGCGCGACGAGGCCCGGGATCCGAGGCTTTCAGGGGTCACTATCCAGGAAGTTCGCGTGGTGCGTGATCTGTCGCACGCGAAGGTGTATTTCACCGTAATGGACTCGGCGCAGTCCAAGGCGACGACTGCGGCGCTCAACAAGGCGGCCGCGTTTCTGCGCCGCCGTTTGGCGGATAAAATGCTGCTACGCGTCGTGCCACGGCTGGCCTTCGTCTATGACAAGTCGATCGAGACCGGGATGCGCCTCTCGTCGTTGATCGATCAGGCGGTGGCCAAAGATCAGGGGCAGGGTGACTGAGTATGGGGCGACGTGGACGCGTCCGTGGCCGCCTTGTCAGCGGCATACTGCTTCTGGACAAACCGCTTGGACTGAGTTCGAACCAAGCGCTGCAGCGCGTGAAGCGGTTGTACGACGCACGCAAGGCCGGGCACACGGGAAGTCTCGATCCCCTGGCGGACGGTATGCTGCCGATCTGCTTCGGCGATGCCACCAAACTCTCGGCCTTCCTACTGGACGCCGACAAGTATTATCGGTTTCGGTTGAAACTGGGCGAGACTACCGCCACCGGCGATGCGGAAGGCGATATCCTGCGGAGCCGCCCGGTGGTTGGCGTGACGCAGCAACGTATAGAGGAGGTGCTCGCGGACTTCGTCGGCGAGATCGAGCAGCTCCCGCCGATGTACTCTGCGCTCAAGCAACAGGGCAAGCGTCTGTATGAGCTGGCGCGCGAGGGCGTCGAGGTCGAACGAGAGCTTCGTAGGGTCCGGATCCATGATCTGACGTTGGGAGAGATCGATCTGCCGGAGATCGAGTTGTACGTGCATTGCTCCAAGGGAACTTATGTCCGTACCCTCGCTGAAGACATCGGTGAGGCACTGGGCTGTGGCGCGCACGTGAGCGCGTTGCGGCGCACCGGCGTCGGGCCTTACAAGCACCTCCCCATGCACACCATGGAGGCGGTCGAACGTGCCGCGTCCGAGGGTCAGGCGGCGCTTGACGCGCTGCTGCTGCCGATCGATACCGCGCTGAGCGATTGGCCAGAGGTACAGGTCGGCGGGGACGCCGCCTTCTATCTCAAACAGGGTCAGGCGGTGCTGGTGCCGAAGGCGCCGACGCAAGGCTGGGTGCGGGTTTACCATGCCGAGCGGTTCCTGGCGGTCGGCGAGGTGCAGGACGATGGACGAATCGCCCCGAAGCGCCTGATGACCGGAGGCTGACAGATCGGTGAATTTGAGCCAGAATACGCGACCTTATTTCCGCGCAGGGCCGACACCCGGCCCTGTTTTTCCATTGCCGAGGCTGCCTGAACTCATTGTTGGGGGCCTCATCCAGGCAGAATGACAGGAGAGATGTCATGACAATGAGTGCAGAGCAGAAACAGGCCATCGTCAGCGAGTACGGCAAAGATGCCAAAGACACGGGTTCGGCCGAGGTCCAAGTGGCCTTGTTGACCGCTAGAATTACCGAACTGACGCCACATTTCCAAACACACAAGAAGGATCACCACTCCCGCCAGGGCCTGGTGCGCCTGGTCAACCAGCGCCGCAAGCTCCTCGATTATCTCAAGTCGAAGGATGTCGAACGCTATCGAGAGCTGATTGGTCGGCTCGGTCTGCGCCGCTAAGCGATCACACACCACTAGGTTTGAGGAGTTTCAAGTGACCCCGATACAAAAGACATTTCAATTCGGCGAGCACACAGTGACGCTGGAGACGGGCGAGATCGCCCGTCAGGCGGACGCAGCCGTGCTCGTCAATATGGCAGACACGGTAGTGCTGGCCACTGTGGTGTTCGACAAGAACTTTGACAGTGGCCGAGACTTCTTTCCTCTGACGGTCGACTATCAAGAAAAAACGTATGCGGCAGGAAAGATCCCGGGCGGGTTTTTCCGTCGTGAAGGCCGCCCCTCGGAAAAAGAGATCCTTACCTCCCGTCTGATCGACCGTCCGATTCGCCCCCTGTTTCCGAAGAATTTCATTGCAGAGACTCAGGTGATCTGCACCGTAAAGTCGCTGAATCCGCGCGTCGATCCGGAGATCCCGGCACTGATCGGCACCTCGGCCGCGTTGGCGATCTCGGGTGCGCCGTTTCAGGGACCGATTGGCGCTGCCCGGGTCGGTTACAAGAACGGCAAATACATTCTCAACGGCCCGACCGGGCTGAGCGACGAAACCGATCTGGATCTGGTCGTCGCGGGTACCGAGAATGCGGTATTGATGGTGGAGTCGGAGGCCGACCAGCTGTCCGAAGAAGTGATGCTGGGCGCAGTGCTCTTTGGTCACGAGCAGATGCAGGTAGTGATCGACGCGATCAGGGACCTGGCGGCCGAGGTCAACAAGCCGATCGTCGCAGTGCCTGAGGCGGCGACGAACGACGCAGTCAGCGCCGCCGTTGAGTCGGTCTGCGGCGAGGCGCTGCGCAGCGCCTATACGATTGCGGACAAGATGGAGCGCTATGCAGCCATCAACGCTGCCATTGCCGCGGCCAAGGCTCAGCTCAGCGAGGGTGAATCACCCGCTCACGACGCCGAAGCGGTCATGGGTGCGATCGAAAAGCTGAAAAAGAACATCGTCCGCGGTCGCATTATTGCCGGAGAGCCGCGCATCGACGGGCGCGATACCAAGACTGTGCGGCCTATCCACATTCGCACCGGCGTGCTGCCACGTACTCACGGCTCGGCGCTGTTCACGCGCGGCGAGACGCAGGCCATGGTGGTGACCACACTGGGCACCGAGCGTGACTCTCAGATCGTCGATGCGTTGGAGGGTGAACGCCGAGAGGCGTTCATGCTGCACTATAACTTCCCGCCATTCTGCGTCGGTGAGCTGGGCCGCGTCGGTAGTCCGAAACGGCGCGAAATCGGCCATGGCAGGCTGGCAAAGCGCGGTGTGCTCGCCTGTATGCCGTCGATCGCGGATTTTCCGTATTCGATCCGCGTCGTTTCGGAGATCACCGAGTCCAACGGTTCGTCTTCAATGGCATCGGTCTGCGGTACCAGCCTGTCGTTGATGGACGCCGGCGTGCCTCTCAAGGCACCGGTCGCCGGCGTTGCCATGGGGCTGATCAAAGAAGGCGAGAAGTTCGCTGTTCTCACCGATATTCTCGGTGACGAGGACCACCTGGGCGACATGGACTTCAAAGTCGCGGGAACCGTCAATGGCATCAATGCGTTGCAGATGGACATCAAGATCGACGGCATCACCCGAGAAATCATGGACGTCGCCCTAGGGCAGGCCAAGGCGGGTCGCCTGCACATCCTCGATGAAATGAACAAGGCGATTAACGCCCCGCGTGCACAGATGTCTGAGCATGCGCCGCGCATCGTCACCTTCAAGATCAATCCGGACAAGATTCGGGACGTGATCGGCAAGGGCGGTACGACCATCCGCTCCATCACTGAGGAAACCGGCGCTACCGTCGACATCAGCGATGACGGTACGGTCAAGATCTTCTCGGTCGACAAGAATGCCGGTGACGAGGCGCGCAAACGTGTCGAATTGATCACCGCCGATGTGGAAGTCGGTACGATCTACGAGGGCCGCGTCGCGCGGCTGATGGATTTCGGCGCCTTTGTCACCATCCTGCCGGGCAAGGACGGTCTGGTACACATAAGCCAGATCTCAGATGAGCGGGTCGAGAAGGTGAGCGACAAACTGTCGGAAGGCGATCGTGTCAGGGTCAAGGTGCTGGAGGTCGACAAGCAAGGTCGCATCCGTCTGAGCATGAAGGCGGTATCCGAAGCGGCGGAGACTTGATCGTCAGTATTGGCGTTCTACGGACTCAGCTGATGTTGTGCGTATTCAGCGGGTAGCCATGATCGCGATAGAAGCGGAAGCGTTCGCGGCTGGCTGTCTTCACCGCGCTATCGTGATCGACGCATTCGATTAGCCGCTCGAAGCGACTGAAGAACATCGGCACCTCGGCTGCAAGATTGATCAGAA
>JASFJQ010000058.1:0-9059 GCA_050121305.1 Chromatiaceae bacterium | reverse complement strand
AATTAGCTCTTCGCTCATGCGCGACAGGTGCATCATCAGGATGCTGGCTGCGGCGGCAAACTCGATAGCGAAATCACGGTCGGATACGGCATCCAGCGAGTTCTCCGCTGGTCGGTCAAAAGCGAGCAGCTCGGCCGTGTAGTGACGGTCGATGGGGTAGGTGGTACCGGCAAGCGCCGCCGCGCCGAGCGGCATGACATTGACCCGGCCGGCACAATCGCGCATGCGTTCATGATCGCGCTCGAGCATCTCAAACCACGCCAGCATGTGATGGCCGAAGGTGATGGGCTGTGCGGTCTGAAGGTGGGTGAAGCCAGGCAACACCGTATCGGCCTCGCGTTCTGCAAGATCCAGCAGGGCAAGCTGCAGGCGACGAATCGCTGTGTCGATCTCAACCAGCTCCGCGCGCAACCAAAGGCGCACGTCGGTTGCCACCTGGTCATTGCGCGAGCGCCCGGTATGAAGTTTCTTGCCGGCGATGCCGATATCCTCGGTAAGCGCGGCTTCGATGTTCATGTGGACATCTTCGAGTGCGACCGACCATAGGAACTCGCCGGCGTCGATGCGTGCCAGGATCTTTTGCAGCCCCTGAATGATGCTGTCACGCTCCTGCTGGCTGATTATCCCTTGGCGAGCGAGCATCTTGGCGTGCGCAATCGAGCCCTGAACGTCATACGGCGCGAGGCGTTGGTCGAACTCAACCGAGGCGGTGAACGCCTCGACGAAGGCGTCGGTCGGTTCGGTGAAGCGACCGGACCAGAGTTTTTTATCGGACATCGAACAGGCACCCGGTAGACGTGAGGCATGATTATATTCGCTAAGCACCGGATCCAGCGAGGCACGCGATTGTTCATCTCCTACGGTGGCCGCCATGATTGAGCGCCAGCCGCGCGCCTTCCTGCCGAACTTTTGTGCAATCCGCATGGTGTTTGCGGTAGTGGTCAGCGCCGAGCTGTTGGCGATTGTGCTTACGCTCGGGGCGTTTCCCGGGCCTGATGAGTTCTGGAATGAGCTCAGCCAACGGTCTTTGTACATCCAGTGGGTGACCTTGAGCGTCGCGGCGCTGTATTGCACATTGCGCATACCGCTTGGCCGACTGTCGCACGCCGCCGCCGGGAGCGTCGCCTTGGCGTTGATCCTGATGGTAACCGCAATCGTGTTCTTCGCCGCGCAGTTGCTTGGCCTGTCCGCCGCATCACCGGCGCCGCCGGTCCTGTGGCACCATCTGGCGATCGCCGGAATCGTCGGTGCCGTACTGCTGCGCTATCTGTACGAACAGCATCGCGAGCGCCAGCGCGAGCTGGCCGAGTCGCAGGCCCGCCTGCAGGCGCTTCAGGCGCGTATCCGACCGCATTTTCTGTTCAACAGCATGAACACCATTGCAAGCCTCACGCGAGTCGATGCGAATCTGGCAGAGCAGGTCGTACAGGACTTGTCGGACCTGTTTCGTGCGATCTTGTCGGATGCCGAGCACCTGTCGAATCTGCAGAGCGAGATCGAACTGGCTCGTGGCTATTTGCGGATCGAGAGGCAACGCCTCGGAGAACGTCTGCGCGTAAGCTGGGACATCGACGGCCTGCCGGGAGAGGCGCGTTTACCGGGCTTGCTACTGCAGCCGTTGTTGGAGAACGCTGTGTATCACGGTGTCGAACCTGCGACTGGCGGCGGCGACGTCACGATCAGCGGGCGATCGCGCAATGGTATAGTCAGTATCGCCATCCGCAACACCCTCCCGGAGGAGGCGCCAGTCTCCGTGCGCCGTGGGCACCAGATGGCGCAGCAGAACGTCCGTGAAAGGCTCGACGCCGCGTTTGGTGACCGGGCTGGCATGGTGGTTGGCCTGGTCGACGGATGCTATCAGGTGCGGGTGCATTTTCCGCTGGAGACGTCATGAGGGTATTGATCGCCGACGACGAGGCCCCAGCCCGTGCGCGCCTGGCCGCACTGCTGGCGGACGCGGGATCCGAGTACGAACTGGTTGCGCAAGTCGCCAATGGCGCAGAGGTTCTGGACTGTTGCGAGAAACAGCCTGTCGATCTGGTGCTTCTCGATATCCGCATGCCCGGTATGGATGGCATCCGGGCGGCGCTGTCCTTGAGCGGTCGCCCGCACCCGCCCGCGGTAATCTTTGTCACCGCCTATGACGAACATGCGTTGGCGGCCTTCGAGGCGAATGCCATCGATTATCTGTTGAAGCCCGTCCGTTCGGAGCGTCTGCTCAGGGCACTCGACAAGGCGCGTGCGCTGAGTCGCGAGCAGGCCGCGGTGCTGACCGCGGAGACTGGCTATCTGAACGCCAGTTACCGCGGTGGTGTATTGCGAATCCCGGTCAGTGAGATCCTTTTCCTGCGCGCCGACAGCAAGTACGTGGAGGTTTGGCATGCGGATGGCATGGCGCTGAGCGAAGAGTCGCTGCGTGCGATTGAAGCACGTCTCCCGGGTATGTTCGTGCGCGTGCACCGCAATGCCCTGGTCAGCCCGACGAGGGTGCGTGCGCTGCGCAAGGACAGCTCGGGACGACTGATGCTCGCGCTGCATGGGACTGATGAGGCGGTGGAAGTCAGCCGTCGGCATGCCGCAGAGATGCGCAGGCTGTTGCGCTGCCCCGGCTCCGACTGAGCACCGGTGCTAAAGTAAGCGGTCTGAGTCGCAACCGGAACCGCAACATGAGCAACGACACCCAGGCCTTTGCCGGCTATCCATTCACCCGCATGCGTCGCATGCGTCGCGACGCGTTTTCTCGACGTCTGATGCGCGAATCGCATCTTACCCCGGATGATTTCATCTATCCGGTGTTCGTCCTGGAGGGCAGGGGACAGCGCGAGGCAGTGGCCTCGATGCCGGGCGTCGAACGTCTGAGCATCGATCTCTTGGTCGACGAGGCGAGAGCGGCCCTTGATCTCGGTATTCCGGCCCTCGCGCTGTTTCCAGTGACGCCAGCCAGTGCCAAGAGTGAAGACGCCGCTGAGGCCTTCAACCCGGAGGGATTGGCACAGCGCGCGGTGCGTGCGGTCAAAGAGGCACTGCCCGAGCTGGGGGTGATCACGGATGTCGCGCTGGATCCGTTCACGACGCATGGTCAGGACGGCCTGATCGACGGCGCCGGATACGTGCTGAATGATGAGACCGTCGAGGTACTGGTCAAGCAGGCGCTGTCGCATGCCGAGGCCGGGGCCGACGTGGTCGCGCCATCCGACATGATGGACGGGCGTATCGGTGATATTCGCGATGCCCTCGAGTCAGAAGGGTATATCCATACCCGCATCCTGGCCTACTCAGCCAAGTACGCCAGTAGCTATTACGGACCCTTCCGAGACGCCGTCGGTTCGGCGGCCAATCTCGGCGCGGGCAACAAGTACAGCTATCAGCAGGATCCCGCGAACAGCGACGAGGCGCTCAGGGAGGTGGCGCTGGATCTGCAGGAGGGCGCCGACATGGTAATGGTGAAGCCGGGCATGCCGTACCTGGATATTGTCCGCCGAGTGAAAGACCAGTTCGGTGTGCCGACCTTCGCCTATCAGGTCAGCGGTGAGTATGCGATGCACATGGCGGCAGCGCAGAACGGCTGGCTCGATGAGAGGGCGGTCGCAATGGAGTCGCTGCTATGCATCAAGCGCGCCGGCGCTGACGGCATCCTGACCTACTTCGCCATGCGCGCTGCGCGGTGGCTGAATGACGCATGATCGACTGCAGATGTTAGACGGAACGCTTGGAATGATTCGGGCGCAGCGTAATCACCTTCGATGACGCCGGTTCCAACGCCAGCGGCCCGGGCCTTGAGAGATGGTAGCCCTGGCCATAGTCAATACCCATCGAGGTGAGCAGCTGGCAGGTCTCCACATCCTCGATTGCCTCGGCGATCGTAGTCATTCGCAGGACGCCGCTGATGCGTTGGATGGTATCCACCATCGCCTTGTCGACCGGGTCCTTCAGTATGTCGCGCACAAATTCGCCGTCGATCTTCAAGTAATCCACCGGCAGTTTCTTGAGATAGGCGAATGAGCTCAGTCCAGTGCCAAAGTCATCCAGTGCGAACAAGAAGCCACGTTGTCTTAGCCCGTCCATCAGTCCGAGCGCTTTGTCCATGTTCGCGATTACGCTGGTCTCTGTGATCTCAAAACAGATCCGATGCGGATCGATCGAGTACTGATGCTCAAGCTGGCGAATCTTGTGTTCGAGGTCTGGGTGATCGAGTGACTGACCCGACAGGTTGATGGTAAAGATGCGCGGGTCTTGTGGGTGCCTGGCCCACAGCTCAGACAGTTGGCGGAACGCCGAACCGATCACCCAAAGGTCAAGATCGAACATCATGCTGAAGCGTTCCGCGGCCGGAATGAAGGTCATCGGCGGTACGACGCGGCCCTCTGCGTCCAGCATCCTTACCAGTAGCTCGCACATCGGCGGATGTGGGCTGTCTTGACGCAGCGGAGAGATCGTCTGCCCATACAGCACGAGCCCCTCGTGATCGATGGCCTCGCGCAACAGCTGCAGCCACTGCATATCGCTGCTGCGCCGCGCCAGCATTTCGTCGTCGGGCTGGTAGAAGTGAACTCGGTTGCGCCCCTGGTCCTTGGCGACATAACAGGCGGCGTCGGCCGCGCGCAACACTTCTTCGAGGCTGCCACTGTGCTCGTCGATGGCCACTAGGCCTACGCTCAGACTGATACGGAAGCTCTTGTCTTCCCAGCGCAGTCGCAGGTCCTTGACGTCGCGGCGCAGACCCTCGGCTACGTCGAGCGCCTTCTCGATTGAGCAGTCGCGCAGCAGTACGCCGAACTCGTCGCCGCCGAGCCGGGCCAGTCGGTCGAGCCGTCGGATGCTGTCGCCCAGATGGCTCGCCACCTGCTTGAGCAGCTGGTCGCCGCCGATATGGCCGCAGCTGTCGTTGATGGTCTTGAATTGATCGAGGTCGATGTACATCAGCGCATGGCAGGTGCTCGAAGACATCGCGTCTTCAACCACGGCCGCCACCTCACGCTCGAACTGGCGCCTGTTGATCAAGCGGGTGAGGGGGTCGTGTGCGGCCTGAAAGGCCATCTCGCGCAGTAGGTCGCGTTCTCGACTGACATCACGAACGATCAGTGCGGCGCCGGTGAAATTACCCTCGCTGTCGCGTATCGCGGCGGCATTTTCGACCACTGCGGTGGTCCCGCCGTCGCTGCGAATCATGATCGCTGCAGCCTCTGATTCGTCGTGGTCGCGCAATGCGCGCGCGATCGGGTCGGGCAGCGGTTTGCCGCTGGTCTCCGAGACCAGGGAAAAGATCTCATTGAGGTGACGTCCGCGGGCATCGTCGGCCCGCCAACCGGTCAATTGTTCGGCGGCCGGATTCGTGAAATCTACGACGCCAGTTGGGTCGGTCGTGATTACGGCCTCGCCGATCGACTGCAGAGTCACTTGCGCCCTTTCTTTCTCCCGAAACAGTTGCTCCTTGGCCTCGCTCGCCGCTTCGGCCGCACGCAGACGCGTAAACACCACCAGGGCGCCAGCAACATATAGGCCTACGAACGTAGTAACCAGGGTGATCCATCGCATCGGCCGAAAGATCTGGCCATCCAGCTCGCGTGTACTGACCAGATTAAAACGAACCGGTCCGAGGGGGATCTCGACATCGTCGACGTGTTCCGGCAGCCACTGAGCGACCGGGCCGCTGGGTGAAGGGGCGGGTTTCTCGAACAGCACTGTCTCGGCCGCGCCATGCCAGGTGCTCAGACGCAGACCTATCATCGGCGACTCGTTGAGTACTTCTCCCACGAAGACCGATGAATCGATCAACAGTGCGTAGGCCCCGTCCGCCTGGGCGAGACGCTCCTGGGCCGCGTCCGGAACGAAATAGCCCTTGTATACGCTCTTGATCAACAAGAAGCTCTGTTCTGCCAGCGTCGGCGATGGGGCAGCCGCCACCTGTCCCGAGTGCGCAGCCCGATCTAGCGCCGCCTTGAGCTCTGGATCGGCATAGAAGTCCAGACCCAGATAGCGCGCCAGTGCCGGACTCAGCGGTTCGACGAAATTCAATGGCATGTACTGAGGCTTGCGGGGGCTCGGCGTCAGCTTGCCGCTACCATCGCTAGCGGCGATCATAAAGGTTGGAAAACCGCTTTCCTGAAATTGTTCTTCGTAGGCGCCACGCTCTGCATCGTCCACCAGTCGGAGCTGGACGATGGCACGCACGTAGGGTTGGCTGCCAGCGATTTCCTGGGCGAAGGCCGACAGCTCCTGCTGCGACAGGCGGGTCATGGCATGGTGCATCCCGCTCAACGAGCGCAGAGAGGCGTTGAGGTTGTCCAGACGGCGGGTCAGCAACCTCTCTATTGCGCCGTTCTGCGCTGTAAATTCTGCATCTGCGTCGCGGATATCGTTGCGCACGGCCAGTGCCAGGGCAATCGCAGTCACCAGTACGCCAAGCAGTACTATGATGGCCTTGCGGCGCTCGAGGTTGATGGTGTCGACCGCCATGATGGGCTTGTCAGTTGTACAATTTTCCCTTGCTCGAAAGCTGGGCGGGTAGTTCAACACCGGCCGCCCTGATCAGCGAACGGTTAAGAAACAGGTCCCACTTGCGATTGGCGATCACCGGAATACTGTTGGGGGCGGCACCCCTAAGGATCTGCAGCGCCACCTGGCCCGCCCACTCCCCCTGTTCCTCGGGGATCTTGGTCATTCCCAGCATGCTTACGGGCATCATCCAGTCGTGGCTAGTGACTGTCAGGCGTTGCGTCATCGGCTGGATCGTCGTAATCGCGCGCTGCTCGTCCCAGTCGCTGATCCCGGCATTGCTGCCAATGATGATGAAGTCGAAGGCCTGGCCTTGGCGGTAGGCATCAATCCAGGTTGCCAGGCTTGGGGCCAGCTGTTGTTCGAATACCAGGCCGCGCTTCTCAGCCGCCTTGCGCAGTCGCGCCGCGTTCTTGCGTTCGGTGGCGGTGTCGGCACCGATATACAGAACCCGACCGGCGCCCGGAACCAGTGCTCTTGCCTCGTCTATCATGGCCTGTACCGGCGCCACTTCGATCATGCCGGTCACGTTCGCGTAGGGGAAGCCATATTCCTTGGCGGTCCAGTTCACGCCGCAGAATACAAACGGCAGCGGATGTTCTTTGTAGTGGGCCTGGATCAGGTATTTGGCGGCATTATCGTCGGCGGTGATGACAACATCTGGCTGCCAGGACTCGATCAGGGCCTTGGCCTGCAGCGCGGCCGCCTCTTTGTCCGCCGGGGATCTCTTGCGCTTGGTGTCCATGTCGAACTGCCGAAGTCGACATTTGCCATCGAGGGTCTGCCGCAGTCCGCGCTCGACGCCATCCGACCATGCGTAGCCCTGGTGATAGGACGAAACGAATAGACACTTGGGCAGATCTGCACCCAGCGCCGGGCCTAGCAGGGCCGATAGGAGCAGCAATGACAGGCCCTTGAGGGAGGCCACACCCTGTGTGTGTCTCAGTTGCATAGTGTCTCCCACTGGAAAATGGACGCTCGGTGGCAGCTTCTTCGGCCGCGTGGCGCAAACCTTGAACCAGCCTGCATATCTCACCAATTTCCTGCTGCGGCCCGCGATACCCTCGCGGTGACGGGGCGCTGCCCGATGCCATCCCTGGCATGCGCCCTTCGGGCGCATGTTGTGCGACCGGTTTCGCTCCTGGCGAAACCGTCGCGTTGCAGCCGGTTCGACGTAGTGCGGCTACGCGTTCACCGTCTTCCACTGCGTGCACCCCGCCACAGCGGCGTCTCAGCGCCTTCGTCACGAAAAATGGAAAGCTATGCTGGTTAGCAGCACGTCGGACTCAACGCCGTTTGGGCTGCGATTCCCGGGCTTGCGATCAACTCCGCCTATCCTCTTCGTCAAATTGCGGGGCTATTCTCCTCAGACGATAACCGAATTTGATTCGCCCCCAGCGATTTTCGCGTCAAACGTTCGAGTCCGAAAGGCTTCCAGCATGGGTACAATCAATGCCTCTCGACTACCGTTATCAGATGGCCTAACCGATGACCGATCTGTATGCCGTGATCGGAAACCCGATCGAACATTCCAAGTCGCCCCTGATCCATGCCGCCTTTGCCCGGCAGACCGGGCAGGACATCCGCTATGAGCGCATCCTCGGTGACCTCGAGGGATTTGAGCATGACGTAGCAAGATTTTTTGCTGCGGGCGGCGCAGGCCTGAATGTCACCGTACCGTTTAAAGTGCGCGCGCATCGTCTGGCCGATTCACTGAGTCAGCGCGCCCGCGATGCCCGCGCCGTCAATACGCTGCTGCCTGCTGCGGGCGGTCTGTTGGGTGACAATACTGATGGTGTCGGCCTGGTCCGCGACCTGGGCTGCAATCACTTGTTTAGCCTCAGTGGCGCCCGGATTCTGTTACTGGGGGCCGGTGGGGCGGTGCGTGGGGTCCTCGGCCCGCTGCTCGACGCCCGGCCGCGGCGCCTGGTAATTGCCAACCGCACCGCCTCCAAGGCACTGAAACTCGCGCAAGACATGGCCAGCTGTGGCCCGGTGCTCGGGTGCGGTCTGGACCAGCTGTCAGGGCAGCGTTTCGACTTGATCATCAACGGCACGGCAGCCGGCCTGGAGGCTAAAGTTCCACAGATCCCGGACGATTGCCTAGCCGAAGGCGGCTGGACCTATGACATGTTTTACAGTACTGAAGCGACGCCGTTCGTGACCTGGGGCCGCGCGCACGGCGCAGCCCGTGCGCTGGACGGCCTGGGCATGCTGGTCGAACAGGCGGCCGAGTCCTTTCGGCTGTGGCGCGGCGTGCGACCGGAGACCGCGTCGGTGATCGAGACGCTGCGTATCGCCTAGGAGCCTGCGCGGTAGAAATACCCGTAGCGAAAAAGTGGCACGGCGACGACAGTTTTCTGTCCTTTTGAGGCGCATAGTGGGCACTACGCAACGAAAAATAACAGGAAAATGGAACGCCGTGGCGCTTTTGCAGTAGGGATACTTTCTACCGCGCAGACCCCTAGCCTGCATAGCTGCTCACCGGCCTGATTCTGCCTCAGGAGGGCATCATGTCCCGTTGCGTATTACGCCTGTTGTCAATCGTCGGACTGTTCGGCCTG
>JASFJQ010000057.1:0-9096 GCA_050121305.1 Chromatiaceae bacterium | reverse complement strand
TGGTTCACGCCAGTCCAGCTGCTCACCACTGGTGGCCATCGCGCGGGTGAGGTGCAATACCTCATCGCGCTCTATCCCAGACTCGCTACAGGCAACGAGGAAGGCCGCCATCTCGATCTTGGCGTAGCGGTGCTGGACGATGTCGCGGGTGATGGCCTCGTAGTCTGCGTAATCCAGCCGCTGCCCGGCGATCTTGCGATGCACTGCGTGCAGGGAGGCGGGCGGTTTCGCATGCGCCACGATCACCGCCGCACCCTCCGCCAGACCTAATTGCTGAAATGCCTCCTGGCTCAGCCCCAGCTGTCCCCGATCGGTGATGCTGGCATCGTCCACGACATTCAGCACCGCCAATACGGACTGGTTGGCGGTCCCGCTACTGATCTCCACCTTGGAGAGCGCCTGAAACCCCTCGCTTCGATACACCTGACAGTCGCGGTGCAAATAGGCGACATTCTCCTTGTAGGTGTCGATGGCGACACGCCGCAGCCGCAAGCTGTCTCTTGCCTCTCCTTCCATGATCCCAGCATAGCAGCATGGCCATTCCGGTAGCGGTGCCTGAATCCTCCGGCGATTGCGCGTTGGCCAGTCCGATACCATAGTAGGCAGGCCGCTCGCGGCGAAAAATGGGCGTATGAGCGGGTTAATCATCGCAGACCGCGGGAGATCGTCGGCGATGCCAACGGGATATCGAGGGCGGTAAGCGCGTGAACTCAGGCGACCAGCATATTCAGGAGATCGATGGGATGACGTTGTTATTGGCACTGTGTCCCCGAAGGGCTGGAGGGGGCACATGAACCCGGAGGCCCAGGGCGATCAAGACTTGGCAGCGATCCCGCCGATCAGGCAGGTGCCGCCGGGACACGTCGTGCGCTGGGTGAAACTGGGTTGGCGGGATTTCCTCGGCGCTGGATGGCCCAGTCTGCTGCACGGCCTGATCGTATTCTCTGCCAGCCTGGCCATCATCGAGATTACCTATCTCTATTGGCCAGTGATGCCCGGAGCGGTATCGGGCTTCGTCTTGGTGGGCCCGATTCTCGCGACAGGCCTCTATGCACTCAGTCAGCGTCTGGAACAGGGGGAAAAGCCGCGGGTCGAAGATGCGGTCGCCGCATGGCGACGGGGTTCCCGGTGCCTGATCCGCTTTGGCCTGCTGTTGATACTCGCCGGTTCGGCGTGGGTCGCGATCACCGCACTTCTCTTCGGGATGTTCGTCGAGGCGGAGATCACCCGGCCGGTCGACTTTCTGCGCTATGTCTTCGTACAGAATGAGCTGCACTTCATCTTGTGGGCGATCCTGGGCGGCCTCGGTGCAGCCTTGGTTTTCGCCCTGACAGTAGTATCGGTACCCTTACTGCTCGATCGCGATATCGATACCCCTACCGCGCTGATGACCAGCATACGTGCGGTTGGCGAAAATCCTATCGCGATGGGATGGTGGGCGGTGTTCATTCTGGTTGCCACCGGCCTCTCTGTAATCACCCTGATGTTTGGGTTCATCGTCCTGTATCCGGTCATGGGCCATGCCTCGTGGCACGTCTACCGAGACCTGGTCGATGCCACGAAGCTCAAGTCCAGAGACGTGGCGGCATAGCATCATGTTTGGGCTCACCGAGGAAAGGATCACTGAGATCGGGATGACATGGGGCCTGGCATTTTTCATCGGCTTCATGCTATTCATCATCTGGGAACTCGCCCAGAAGTCCAATGCAGGACGCTTTGGCACCTTCGTGCTGTTCTTCGTTCTGGCCTTTGGCATGTTGGGCTTTATTGCCAAGACCATCATCCAATGGCTCCTGGAGATCTGAGTTATCGACTATCGGCAATGGGTAGAGGGATTGGTATCGATTGGATTCCCAGGCGCTGTGCAGGGATAATTCGCCTGTTCGGCCCTTTCGGAGCGTCAATTGATGGATTCCTGGCTCTACCGTTTGCTGCCATTTCTGCGCTGGTTCCCGATGTCACGCGTCGGCCTGCGCGCCGATCTGGTCGCCGGGGTCACGGTGGCGCTGGTCCTGGTTCCTCAGGGCATGGCGTACGCCCAATTGGCCGGTCTGCCGGTGGTCTATGGCCTGTACGCGTCGTTTGTCCCGGTGATTATCGCCTCGTTGTGGGGCTCGTCGAGCCAGCTGCACACTGGCCCGGTGGCGATGCTCTCGCTGATGTCGGCCGCGGCCCTGATCCCGTTTGCGACACCCGGGTCACCGAAGTTCATCGAACTCTCGGTCATGCTGGCACTCATGGTCGGCGTGCTGCGCCTGGCGTTGGGTGCGCTGAGCCTGGGGGCCGTCGTCAATCTGTTGTCCAGCCCTGTCATCATCGGCTTTACCAATGCCGCGGCCTTGATCATCGGTCTCTCGCAGCTGAGCAAGATCTTGGGCGTCCCCTTTCCGCGCACAGAATCCTATCTTGCCGATCTCTGGCGTGTCATCGCGCAGATTCCGGAAGTCCACGTGACGACACTGCTATTTGCGGTCGGCGCCTGGCTGCTGATCGCCGGGCTGAGACGTTACCGACCCACACTGCCGGGCGTCCTCGCGGCCGTAGTGATCGCGACCCTGCTCAGCGCACTGACCGGCTTCGAGCAAAAGCTCAGCGTTGATCCTGCCCAGATAAAGGACGACCGGGTCGTTGCGACCCTGGATGCGCTTGCAAACGGACAAGAGCGCATGGCCCAGATCACTGCGGAGCTCGCTGATATCGCCCATCGTGCCGATGTCCTGGAACGCGAAAGCGGCGTTACCGCGATCTCAAACGCTGCACAAGTGCGTTCACATGCGCCGCCCCTGGTGTACGAGAAGGCGGCCAAGAAGCGTGAGGTAACTCGGCTCACGGTCGAGATGCATGATTGGTCGCTGCGCCGCGCGGTGCTGGCAGACGGCTCATCCGCGTTTTATGCGGAAGACGCCCTACCGGATGGGTTCGAGGGGGATGGAGGACGCTGGCGCTTTTCGGGCCTGACAGATGGCCAGGTCACCCTATCGGCCGGCGGCGACGTCGTGGGTGTGATTCCTCGGGGACTGCCGAGCCTGCGGGTTCCAGTCGTGGAATGGGAGTTGATATGGGCGCTGCTGCCCGCGGCGCTGGTCATGGCGCTGATCGGTTTCATGGAGGCGACATCGATATCCAAGGCCATCGCCACCCGGACAGGCGAGCGGGTCGACACAAACAAGGAGCTCATCGGCCAGGGCCTGGCAAATATCGCCGGCAGTTTCTTCAGTTCCTACACGGTGAGTGGGTCGTTTTCCCGTTCGGCAGTTGCGGCGCGTACCGGGGCGAAGACAGGCCTGTTCGCTATCGTCAGCGCGCTTGCCGTCGTCTTGGTTTTGCTGTTCTTTACGTCGTATCTGTATCACCTGCCGCAGGCGGTTCTGGCGGTCATCGTGATGATGGCGGTTTTTGGCCTGATCCGCGTGAAGCCGCTGATACAGGCTTGGCGAGTCGACCGCCTGGGGGCGCTGATCGGAATTTTGACTTTTGCAGCCACGTTGGCCATGGCGCCGGCGATTGCGGACGGCATACTGCTCGGCATCGTCCTTACGGTGCTGCATTTCCTGATTCGAACGATGAAGCCCCGCGCCGAGATCGTCGCGCGCAAACCGGACGGCACCCTGGGCGGAATCCGCGCCAACAAACTGCGCCCGATGAGTGAAAGATTTGTCCCGGTGCGATTCGACGGCTCGCTGACATTCATCAATGTTGCGTATTTCGAGGATATCCTGCTGGAGGCCCACGCCGACTTCCCGAAGGCGAAAAAGATCCTGGTCATCGGCAGCGGTATCAACGAGATCGACGCATCTGGCGAGGAAAAGATTCGCGAGGTGGCGGCGCGTCTGAACAAGGCCGGCGTGACGCTGGTCTTCAGCGGACTCAAGCATCAGGTCAGGCGCGTATTGGAGGCCAGCGGGTTGGTTGAAGAGCTGGGTAGGGCGTCATTCTTTCCCGACAAAGAGACCGCGTTGCGCAGCCTGCAGCGTGCTGCCGACGAGTACCGAGAGCCCGATGACCCGCGCGCGGCCATTTCAGGATGAGCGCTCAGCACGAATCCTGACTAGAGTGACGAATCGCCAGCTTCGGCAAAGCCAGTCCCGCCATTGAGGGATTCATTGTCGAGATTCGGGGGGCCTGGATTCGCAGGACCGGAAGATCCGGTTTTCCCTACCCATCGTGCGGCTCGGATGTCGTGATAATGTTCTACCCTTCGACATCTTCGGGCGGGCCGAGGAGCCGCTTATCCCTCGCAAACCAAACATGAGCTGACCCCGAGATGGCCACTCCCTCCGCGCGCAGGCAAGACAGCACGGTGTCGTCCAATCGTCTTTGGCACTGGTTCGACCGTAATATCCTCGAACTGGGCCGCGAGATGCGGTTGTCTTATCTCCCCCCGCTGATGGTCTACGCCGCCGCGGGTATCTCGGGCCTGAC
The DNA here is from genome assembly GCA_050121305.1 of Chromatiaceae bacterium. GTDB lineage: Bacteria > Pseudomonadota > Gammaproteobacteria > Chromatiales > Chromatiaceae > Thiosocius. The sequence goes on along the minus strand of JASFJQ010000057.1, from coordinate 4,674 downwards.
CGGCATCGTCGGTACCTTTTTCGTCAAGGACTATCTGAGTCTCTCGGCCGAGTTCCTGGCCGCACTCGCGTTCTGGGCGGGCATCCCCTGGGCACTGAAGATGCCGTTAGGCCACCTGGTAGACCTGATCTGGCGGCACAAGGCGGGGTTGGTATTTCTTGGTGCCGGCATGATCAGCGCCAGCCTGTTCATCATGCTCGGCCTGCTCGCCGACCCGGACGGGATGGCCCGGGTGATGCCGGTAGAGGCCTGGTTTGTCGTAAGCGCGCTGCTGGCGCCGGTCGGCTATGTCGTTCAGGACGTTGTGGCCGATGCAATGACCGTCGAGGCCGTGCCGCATGTGGACGCGCGTGGTGAGGCGTTCGACGCCGCGACCCGGCGCCTCATGCACACGACCATGCAGACCCTCGGCAGGGTGGCGATCATTGGCGGCGGCGTCTTCGTGTCGCTGCTCAATGTGCTCCTGTTCCAGGGGGTCGAGTCGATGCCCGAGGCAGAGAAGGTCGCGACCTACATCCGGATCTATGAGTACGCGCTCGCGATCCCGATCGTTTCGGTGCTTGGCGTGATATTGGGCGGGGTGGTCAAGCGTCGTCAGCTATGGCGGCTGCGTGAAACTGGAATGCCTGCGGACCAGGCCGCTGAGCTCGCCTTTGGTCGAATCGAGAAAACCCAGCCGAACTGGTGGATCCTCGGTGGTAGTTTGGTCTTCGTCGCCTTCACCATCAGCATGGGTCTCAGTGATATCACCCTCAACAAAGAGATCATCTTCGTGGGTTCGATGGCGATCGTCCTCTTCCTGATGAGTCGGCTCGTCAAGGTGCTGGAGCCCGAGGACCGGCTGATCCTGGTTGGCACGGCAGTGATCATCTTTGTCTATCGTGCTATGCCGACACCGGGCGCTGGACAGACCTGGTGGATGATCGACGAACTGGGTTTCGACCAGCAGTTCCTGGCTGTGCTTTCACTCATCAGTAGCGTGTTGACGCTGTTCGGGATGTTCATCTTCCGCCGCTTCATGGCGGAGCGCTCCATCGCCTATGTGATCGTATTCCTGACGATTGCAAGCACTGTGCTTTACATGCCCATCGTTGGCATGTTCTACGGACTGCATCAATGGACTGCCTCGTTGACGGGCGGTGTCGTCGACGCGCACTTCATCGCGTTGGTGGACACCGCGTTGGAGTCGCCGTTGGGGCAGATCGCCATGATCCCTATGCTCGCCTGGATCGCCAACTCCGCACCCAGGAACCTCAAGGCAACCTTCTTCGCGGTGATGGCGTCTTTCACCAATCTGGCGCTGTCGGCGAGTCAGCTTGGCACCAAGTACCTCAATCAGCTGTTCACGGTGACGCGTGAGGTCCAGGACCGCGCCACCGGTGCGATTTCGGTCCCTGCGGACTACAGCGAACTCGGCTGGTTGATGATCACCGCCATGCTGCTCGGGTTTGTCGTGCCGATCGCAGCGGTGCTCTTGATAAAGGCCACGCGCTTCAAGAGTGCCTGAGGTTTTCACCAGCCGACCAATGGTGAAATATGCAACCCGCTAGGCTTTTCTTGCGATCACCACGTAATGTGCCGAGTACAGCGACCGAAACGGATACATCATTCGCCGCAGGTCGTAGGGCGCGCGCACTTTCTCAAAGAAGAAGGCGAAATAGACGTAAAGGTACTGGATGGGAAACACCAGTAGCGCGAGCGGAAGCATCCAATAATCTTTCTTTTTGTTCACCAGATAGCGGATATCTTCTATTGCGAAACCCGCGTCGTGTAAGAGCCTGACCAGAATCGCGATTGGAATAAGGTTCCACAGACCTTGCTGGTAGATCCTGAACAGCTTCATCCGTCGGGTTCGGCCGAACATCAAGTACAGAAGCCGATCCTGAATGGTCGCGACGCTGTCGTTGGAGACGATCAGCACGCCGTCGTGATTCAGGCGCGTGTGGCAATACTCGAAGAACTGCGAGGTGTTTCCAAATTCTCCGATCCCGCTGACGCAGGTGATCACGTCGAACTTTTCATCGGGCAACGCCGGAAAAGGCTTGGCGGCGTCTATGACAACATATTCGTCAGGTGACAATAGGGCGGGGTGCTCTCTGATATCTCCGCCCTTGACCGTCATGCCGAAGTGCTTTTTCACTGCGGAAAGCAACATCCCGTTTCCGCACGGCAGGTCCAGTAGAGATGTCCACCGATTCTTCGCCCTGTTCTCGTGCAAGTATTCGAGGATGGTCTTGTTGACGCCCGCAGCCGTGTTGCCCCGAGGTACCTCCCCAAATGTCGCCCTTTCGGTTTGGAAGGGTTTTTCTCTGACATGTCGGTTCCGGTCTTGACTCACAGAGTAACGCTCCAGAACTCCTCGACGCGAAGGCCGCGCACAAACATTAGCATATGCTAATCGTTGCGCCCCGGCGCAGCAACAGCCTCGCAGTCAGATGCGTGCGCGGGCTGCGTTAGGTTGAAGCATCGCAGTTTTGCATTAGGATGCTGGGTTGATGTCTGAGTACTATCATCCGAGCACGGGCGGCGGAGGCACGGCCTGGCAGATTTCCGCATTTCTATGGCAACGATCTTTGGGAGAAGAAAAAAAAAGAAGTCCGGACAGATGTTCGGCGGGCGGTTGGATGCACTGGTGCTACGCATCCTCTGGTGGCTGGCGACGCCCCTGCCGCTTGATTGGGCCTCGGCGGCGGGGCGGCGCATCTTCGGCCTTTTGGGTCCGCGCTCGCGCAAGAATCGGCATGTGCTGGCTAATCTGACGACGGCCTTCCCGGAGAAGAGCCCGGATGAAATCGAGCGTCTTGCGGCCGAGGTGTGGGGGAACTTCGGCGCAGTAGCGATTGAATTTGCGCTCTTGCCCAAGCTGACCGACCTGGCGCGTAACCGCAGTCGTTTCGAGATTGTGCCCGATTTTCGCGACCCGGCCTTTCCGGTACGCAACGGGCCCTGTATCTTCGTCAGTGCGCATTGCGCGAACTGGGAACTCGGCGCGTTTTTTGCTCGGGAATGTGTCGGTGCTGCGGATGTGATCTACGCACCGCAGGCCAACCCGCATCTGGACCGCATGCTCCAGCAGAAGCGGCAGGCGTTGGGGTGCGGTTTCATAAAAAAGGAAAATGGGGTGCGCGGCCTACTCCGGGCGCTCAAGAGCGGTCGCTCCGTTGGCCTGGTGGTGGATACGCGCATCGACGAGGGGTCGCTGTTGCCATTTTTCGGCGTCGAGACGCACGTAACCACCACCCCGGCCTGGTTGGCGCTCAAGACCGGCCTCCCGATTGTGCCCATTCAGGTACAGCGCATTCGTAATGCACGCTTTCGTATCACCTTTCACCCGGCACTGAGGGCGACGCGGCGGGACGGCGAGACGTCGGATCAGGCGGCACTCCGGGTTACTCGCGACATCAATGCCCTCGTGGAGACCTGGATCCGCGCCCGCCCGTCCGACTGGATGTGCACCAAGCGTCGTTGGCCCAAGAAGCCGAAGCCTGCACCCAACGCCGACGTGGCGCTGCGGGATTCATGAGTGGTGGCCTCCCTGCCGACACCAGATGATGGACCCGCCGACGCGCTACCGACCGATCCGCCGCGGGTCTGGCTTGTCCTCGGCGAGAAGATCGGTGACAACAATCAGGTCGACGTAATCGCGGATGCGCTGCCCTGGCCCCTAGTCCGCAAGATACTGCGGTTTCGCCCCCCATACGATCGGGAAAAGCCGCCCTTTGCGGTATCGATCGATCATGTCGATCGGGAGCGCTCGGACAGCCTGGACCCCCCCTGGCCGGACCTGATCCTGACCTCGGGGCGGCGTCCGTCCATGGCCGCACTCTGGGTGCGGGAACAGGCGCGGGGGCGTTGCAGGGTAGCGCTGATCGGCAAACCATCCGGCCTGCTGGAGCGTTTTGACCTGATTGTGATGAGCGCACAGAACCGACTGCCCGACCGCAGCAACGTACTGGCGATTGGTCTGCCGCCGATCCGTGTCGATCGCGCCGCGATCCAGCGCGCCGGCGACGCCTGGCGAGCGCGCCTCGCGTCGCTGCGTCGGCCGCTGATTGCGCTGCTGGTTGGCGGCCCGACGCACCCGTTCCTTTTCGACGAACGGATCACCGAGCAACTCATGCGACAGGTCCGCAAGATGCTCGATGAAACCGGCGGCTCGGTCTATGTGACGACCAGTCGTCGCACGCCCGTCGCCGTGACCGAGGTGCTGCAATCGCACTTACCCCGAGGTAGCCAGTTGTACCGATGGCAGCCTGACGATCCCGACAACCCCTACCTCGGTCTGCTGGGCAACGCCGATATCTTCATCGTCACTGGCGACAGCATCTCGATGATGATGGAGGTCGCCAAACTCGGCCGGCCCCTCGCCATTTTTCCGTTGCCCTGTCCACCGCGATCACTCAGGGCGCGTCTGCGATCTCTACTCGCCGACCTCCTGTTGCCACCGGCCGGCAGTCCCGGTTGGCGGCGCGTGCTGCAGCCGCTGGGATTTCTGCTCTATCGCCGGGGTTCACTCAGCCACCCGCGTGACCTGAGCGCTATTCACGAGACCCTGATCCAGCGGGGACTGGCGGTGCGATTGGGTGCGCCTCTGCCGCCGGCCAGCCGCGCTGCAGACGACGAACTCGCCCCCATCGTCGCGCGTATTCATGCCTTGCTCGACCCGACCGGCGG
>JASFJQ010000056.1:0-9098 GCA_050121305.1 Chromatiaceae bacterium | reverse complement strand
TCAGCATCTGCTCGACATCGTAACCACAGGTTTCACCAACTAGGACATAACGCTCCGCAGCATTGCGCAGCTCACGGACATTACCTGGCCATTCCGCCATCATCAGGCGATTCAATTGGTCCGGCGTCGTTAGCGGTGGTGGCGGCTCGCGACGATAGCGCGCAGCGGCCACCAACACGAAATGCTGGAACAACAGCGGGATATCCTGGCGCCGCTCACGTAGCGGTGGGATATCGATCACCACCACGCCGAGGCGGTAATAGAGGTCCTCACGAAACGTGCCGCGCGTCGCCGCCGCACGCAGATCCACCTTGCTGGCCGCGACGACCCGCAAATCGAGAGGGATCAGCTCATTCGAACCGAGCCTTTCGATGGCACGCTCTTGAAGCACACGCAGCAGATGGACCTGGACATGCAGCGGCATACTCTCAATTTCATCAAGGAACAAGGTGCCGCCGTTGGCGTGCTCGAATTTTCCGATGCGCCGTGATTTGGCGTCGGTAAAGGCACCGGCCTCGTGGCCAAACAACTCGGCCTCGATCAGGTTTTCCGGTACCGCACCACAGTTGACCGCAACGAAATTGCGATCGCGACGCCGGCCGATTTCGTGCAATGCGCGCGCCACCAGCTCTTTTCCAGTACCAGTCTCGCCATTGACCAGTACGTCGGCATCGGTGTCGGCGATCTGCCCGATGGTCAGTCGCAGTCGCCGCATCGCCGGCGTGTCCCCGATGATCCTCAGGCCCGGTTTGCTCTGCATAGCCAGCTCGTTTTTCAGCCGGCGGTTCTCAATCGTCAACGCACGCTTGTCGATGGCGCGGCCGACGGTGTCGACCAGGTCCTCGACCGCAAAGGGCTTCTCGAGGAAGTCATACGCGCCGGCGCGCATCGCCTCGACCGCCATACTGACGTCACCGTGCCCGGTTATCAGAATGACCGGTAGATCCGGGTCGATCATCCCGGCGCGCTGCAGAAACTGCATGCCGTCGATCCCGGGCATGCGGATATCGCTGATCACCGCCCCCGGCCAATCGGCCGTCAGCGCAGCCAGCGCCCTCTCACCCCGATCGAAGGCGTGGACCCGATAGCCGGCCAGGTCCAGCGCCTGGCTGGCCGCGACGCGGATATGTTCCTCGTCGTCGATCAGCATAACCGGTGTCGGGCTGTCGCGCTTCATGCCGCGAGCTTACTGCGCTGGCGCCGCGGAATCATCCATCGGCGGCCGGAATAATCACCGGCCCGCCTACTGTTGTGAGCCCAGCTTGGAACAGTGTTCGTCATCCCATGCGGCCAGCGTCAAGGTGAATTCGGCGCCGCCACCCTGCACATTACCGGCGGTCAGCGACCCGCCGAGACGCTGCACTATGGTGTGCGATATCGACAGACCGAGGCCCAGCCCACCCTCGGTGGTGGTAAAAAATGGGTCGAAAACCCTTTCCAGGTCGCTGGTAGCGATACCCGGCCCGCTATCGCGCACCTGCAGCCTCACGCTCGGCCCCTCCCGTGCCGCGCGCACCTCAATCCGTTTCAAGACCTGCCCCTCGAGCGCGTCACAGGCATTGCCGATCAGGTTCACCAGTACCTGCTCGAGCTGCACCATATCGGCAGCGACCGAGAGGTCACCGTCCGCCAGATCGACCATCAGCTCAGCGCCCGCCTCAGCGAGACGCGTATGCAGGATGCGGCGCGCGCCCTCGACGCAGGCCCGCATCGATACCCGGATCCGCTGACCGCTGGTCTTGCGGGAAAAGACCTTCAGCTGACCGCTGATTTGCGCCATGCGTCGTGTCAATTCACTGATTTGCTTCAGGTTCCATTCCGCCTGCTCGAGGTTCTCCCGCGCAAGATAGGTGCGGGCATTGTCGGCGTAGGTGCGCATCGCCGAGAGCGGTTGGTTCAGTTCATGATTGATGCCTGCAGACATCTGACCAAGCGCTGCCAGCTTGGCCGCCTGGATCAATTCGTCGCGCGTACATTCATGTTCCTCGACCTCCTGGCGCAGCCGGCGGTTGGCCGCGGTCAGGTCGCGGGTGCGTTGGCCGACCCTACGCTCGAGTTCGTCCAGCGCTGCCTGCATCGCTTCTTGTCTTTCAATCTGACGATCACGGCGACGACGGATACGCGCGGAGAACAGCCAGGCCGCTGTCGCCAGCAGTAACGACAGCGTCAGCGCGAACAGCCGCGTCTGCCAGACCTGCGGGGCGATCACCTGCTGCGATACCAGCAGTTGCACACGCCAGCCGGCCTGCGGCATTTCGGTCGATACACTGACGTAACGCCCGGACGAAGCTTCTTGGAAGCTCAACAGGCGTGCGCCCGACGGCGTCACCTCTTCCAGCTGATAATCCAATGCCTTCAGATCCACCGAAGGATAACGTCGTGAGGCGCGAATCCGTTCGACCGCCTGGGCCGACAGGGGTCGCGTAGTGCGATAGCGCCATTCCGGGCGCGTGGAGACGAAGATCACACCGTCCGGATCGCTCACGATCAGCTCGGTGTCCTTGTTGCGCCAGCTGTTCTCCAACGTGTCGATGTCGATCTTTACGGCGACCACGCCGGCCGGCTCGTCGAGATCACCGACCGGGTGGGAGAAATAGTATCCGCGTCGGCCCGATGTCGTACCAAGCGCGTAATAGCGACCGGCCCGACCATTCATCGCATCGACGAAATACGGGCGGAAGGCGAAATTTTGCCCGACGAACGTGAACTCATCCTGCCAGTTGCTGGCGGCCACCGTCATGCCCTGCGCATCCATCAGATAGACATCCAAGGAACCCGCGATTGCGTTGACATGGGCAAGGTAGCGGTTGACCCGGTCCTGCTGCTCGTGATTATGCGGCGCCAGCAACAGGCTCTGCAGCCTAAAATCGTCCCCCAGCAGCGCCGGAAGAACGGCGAATCGATCCAACTGTCCGGCCAAATGGGACACATAGAGCGCCAGCTCCTGCTCCCCCTGTGCCTCGAGCTGCTCGACCAGAGACTCGCGCTGCAGGTTGCCCAGATACCAGGACACACCCAGTAGAATTAGCGCCAGCACCGCGCCGCCAAGCCGGCGGCCGGTGCGACGGTCGACCACCGCGTCAGGCGTGGAGTTCGAGGACGCCATCCATCTCGACGCTGGCATCGCGGGGCAGGGCTGCCACGCCGATCGCCGCGCGCGCCGGATAGGGTTGCTGAAAGTACTCGGCCATGATTTGGTTGACCAACGAGAAATTCGCCAGATCTACCAGATAGACATTTAGCTTGACCATGTCGGCCAGACTACCGCCCGCTGCGCGGGCGACTGCCTGCAGATTCTCCAGCACTCTACGGATCTCGGCCTCGGTATCGCCGTTCACCAGGGTCATGCTGTGCGGATCCAGCGCAATCTGCCCGGACAGGTAGACCGTATGCCCGATTTTCACCGCCTGCGAGTAAGTGCCGATGGCCTGCGGAGCCTGATCCGTGGTGATGATCTCGCGACTCATAAAGGTATATCTCCAATTCTGAAAACTTAACGAATGCGCCGAGTCCCGCTTACCCGGGTGACCATCTTGTTGCGGGCTAACGGCGAACTGTCGGCCCGGCACGTCGTCGCTGCGCAAAGGTCAGGCACGAACGCGCTGACGCCATATGCCCACCATCAGCAGCAGACTGGCCAGCACCACCAGCGCGTGATTGCCCCACCAGGCGAACGGCGTGGAACCCCGAATCGGCTGCACGTCGGCGCTGAGAATGGCCTGCTCGAACTGCGGCGCTTCGCCACGCACGGTGCCGTGCTGGTCGATTATCGCCGAGATCCCGGTGTTGGTGGCACGCAGCAGAAAACGCCCCGCCTCGACCGCCCGCATTCGCGCGATCTCCAGGTGCTGATGTGGTGCCAACGAATCACCGAACCAGGCGTCGTTGCTGGCATTGATCAACAGGGCCGCCTCAGGCAGGGCTCGAATGATCTCGTTACCGTAGGCATCCTCGTAGCAGATATCGACCCCTACAGGATAGCCTGCGAGCGTCAACAGCGGCTTACGATCGCCCCCGGGAGAGAAGTCCGACATCGGGATAACCAGGAAGTCCAGCACCGGCCGAGTCAGCTTATCGAAAGGCAGGTATTCGCCGAAAGGCACCAGATGACGTTTGTGGTAGTAGTCGCGACCGCTGCTGCCAAGGCTCAACATGGCATTGAAGTATTCGCCATCTGGCTCACCATCGACGATTCCGAGCAAGACATCGCGCCCCTCGCTGCGCAGGCGGCTATCCAGAGGTGCCAGTAGGCTGGCTTCGACATCTGCGGCGAACGCCGGTACCGCCGTCTCCGGCCAGATCACAATGCGGCTATCCGGTACCTCGTCCGTCATCCGCAGGTATAGGTCCAACGACGGCTGGCGCATTGAGGGCCGCCACTTATCGGCCTGGGGAATATTGCCTTGCAGCAGGCTGACCCTGACGGGCTGACCGGCCGGCGCCGTCCAATCAACGTTCTGCAGACCCAGTCCGCCGATCCACAGCGCGACCAGCGCCAGCGCAGCCCCCGGATGCGGCAACAGGTTGACCAGGCCGGAAGACAACGCGAGCAGCAGGCCGACACCATAGACCCCCAAGATAGGGGCATAACCGACCAGCGGCAGATCAATCTGGCTATAGCCGAGCCCGAGCCAGGGAAATCCTGTGAAGAGCCAGCCGCGTAACCACTCAACGAGTACCCACAGCGCGGGCAGACACAGCGTCAGCCAGGCCACCTCTGATCGCCCGCGCAGGTGCCCCGCTATCCAGCCCGCAAGGGCGAAGTAAAGCGCCATCAAGAGTACGAAGGCGATGGTGATCACGATCGCCAGAGGAAGGGGTACGCCTCCGAATTGGGCAATGCTGATACGCAGCCAGAAAACGCCAAAGCCCATCAGGCCGAGACCGAAGGCATAACCCGTCCAGACCCCGAGACCGGGGCGGGCGGGATAGCGCCAGAGGAAGAACAGAATCGCGAGAGCAGCCAGCGCAGCCACACCAAAACCGAACGGAGCGAACGCCAGGACGCATAAGGCGCCTGCCGCCAAGGCCAACAGCACCTGGGCCCAGGCTGGCCACCCGGCCGGATTCATCAGCCGCTGACGCCAGAACTTTCCGTCGCCTGCTGCGGAGCGAGATCGTCGTTCGGTATACGCTCGACATCCAGCAGGCGCACCTTCCGGCTATCCGCGCGTACCACGGTGAAGCGAAATCCCTCGGCAATCACGGATTCACCACGCTCGGGCAGATGACCAAAGGCATTGACCGTGAATCCGCCGATGGTGTCGTAGTCACTGTGATCGAAATGCACATCGAAATACTCGTTGAAGTCCTCGATGGTGGTGTGCGCCTTGACCGTGTAACTGTTGGGTCCGCGCCTGAGGATGAAGGCACCTTCGTCGAAATCGTATTCATCCTCGATCTCGCCAACGATCTGCTCCAGAACGTCTTCGATCGTCACCAGACCGGCCGCATTGCCATATTCATCGATCACGATCGCCATGTGATTTCGGCTGGCGCGGAATTCGCGCAACAAGACGTTGAGCCGCTTGCTCTCCGGAACAAACACCGCCGAACGGACGATATCGCGCATTTTGAACCGTGGCGAATCACCACTGCAGTACTGCAAGAGATCCTTGGCCAACAGGATACCGACCACCTCGGCGCGGTCATCATCGATCACCGGGAAACGCGAATGCGCAGACTCCACGACAACCGGCAGTACCTGACTCAATTCGTGATCGCGCCCTACAACGACCATCTGCGCGCGCGGGATCATGATGTCGCGTACCTGGAGGTCAGCGACTTGCAGTACTCCTTCCATCATCGCCAGGGCCTCGGTATCAAACAGGGCGCGATCCTTGGCCTGTTTCAGTACGCCGATCAGCTCATCGCGGTCTTTGGGCTCGCCCACCACGCCGGGCAGCAGCCGCCCCAACCAGCGCACCGCGAATGAACCGTTACTAGATCGGTCTTCCATCATGTCTTCCCGTCATCTGCATAGGGTGGCGGAAAACCCAACCCGCCGAGGATATCCGTCTCCAATGCCTCCATTGCCATGGCCTGCTGATCCGTGGCGTGGTCGTGGCCCTGCAGGTGCAGCATCCCGTGCACAATCATGTGCGCCCAATGCGCATCGGCCGACTTGCCCTGCTCGCGCGCCTCCTGGGCCACGAGCGGGGCACAGACCACCAGATCACCCACATGGTCCTGATCGACCTCGGGCGGCGGATCGAAAGGGAACGACAACACATTGGTGGGGTAATCCTTGCCGCGGTAGTCGCGATTCAGGCGCCGGCTCTCGGCCTCATCGGTGATCCTCAACACGACCTCGCCATCACGCGATGGATGTTGCCATGCGGCGCGCGCCCATTGGGCAAGGCGCTGCCGCCCCGGCGGTCGACCCCTTTTTGTGACCATCTGCACCTCAACCATGAGGGCCATGGTCATCGCCTGGGGTGTGGTCGTAGCTGTCGTAGGCCTGCACGACCTTCTGTACCAGCGAGTGGCGGACCACATCACGCGCGCTGAAAAACGTAAAACTGATGCCATCAACTGCACGCAACACCTCGGTCGCCTGGCGCAGACCGGATTGCTGGCCGCGCGGCAAATCGATCTGGGTGACATCGCCGGTAATCACTGCAGTCGAGCCAAAACCGAGACGTGTCAGGAACATCTTCATCTGTTCCGTTGTGGTGTTCTGCGCCTCATCGAGAATGATGAAGGCCTCGTTGAGTGTGCGGCCGCGCATATAGGCCAGCGGCGCCACCTCGATGACGTTGCGTTCGATCAGCTTGTGCACGCGTTCAAAGCCCAGCATCTCGTACAGCGCGTCGTAGAGCGGTCGCAGATAGGGATCGATCTTCTGTGACAAATCACCCGGCAAAAAGCCGAGACGTTCACCGGCCTCGACGGCAGGGCGCACCAGTAGGAGGCGTCGGACCTGATCGCGCTCGAGCGCATCCACCGCACAGGCCACGGCGAGATAGGTCTTGCCGGTACCCGCCGGCCCGACACCGAAATTGATGTCGTGCGTGAGCACCCGATGAACATACTGAGCCTGGCTGGGACCACGGGGGCGTACGAGGCCGCGGCGTGTCTTGATGACCGTCTCCGGTACCTCAGCATCACCGTCGAGCAGCGCATCGACTCCTGATTGTTGCAGAAAAAGGTGAACGCGTGCAGGGCTCAAGGCCTCCTCGGCAGTGGCACGATACAGTCCTTGTAGCACCTCGCGCCCAGCGGCAATCGCACCGGGTTCGCCGAGCAGGCGAAAGCTGTTGCCGCGGTTGTTGATCTCTATGCCGAGGCGGCTCTCCAACTGGCGCAGGTGCTCATCGAGCTGGCCGCAGACATTGCGCAGCCGCTCATTGTCCAGGGGTTCGAGGAGCAGATCGAGCGAATCCGGGTGTTCAGACATCGGCCGCTCTGTTCATCGCGCGCCAGCCACCTCGGATGGCATCTCTCCAACCAACTCGCCGCGCAGTGAGTTCGGGTTGGCGGCGCTGATGTGCACGTCGACAAACTGGCCGATCAGCTGCCTCGCACCCGCAAAGTTGACCACGCGGTTGTTCTCGGTTCGCCCGGCGAGCTGGTTCGGATCTTTGCGCGACGGTCGATCGACCAGGACGCGCTCCACGCGACCAACCATGCCGCGGGCGATGCGCTGGGCGTTGTCGTTAATCGCATACTGTAGCTCGGCGAGACGCGCCTGCTTGACCGAATGCGGCACATTGTCGGGCAGATCAGCGGCTGGGGTACCTGGCCTGCGGCTGTAGATAAAGCTGAACGACTGGTCAAAACCAATCTCGCCGATAAGCTCCATGGTCAGGCGAAAGTCACGTTCGGTCTCGCCTGGGAAACCGACAATGAAGTCGGAAGAGAGACTGATGTCAGGCCGCACACTGCGCAGCTTCTTGATCTTTTGCTTGTAATCGAAGGCACTGTGGCCACGCTTCATCGCCAGCAAAATTCTATCCGAGCCAGACTGTACCGGCAGATGCAGATGACTCACCAGCTCGGGCACATCGGCATATACCTCGATCAGCGCGTCGGAGAACTCGACCGGGTGCGACGTGGTGTAGCGGATGCGATCGATACCCTCGATCGCGGCGACGTAGCGGATCAGCAAGGCCAGATCGGCAATATCACCGTCATGCATGCGACCGCGGTAGGCGTTCACATTTTGTCCCAGCAGGTTGACCTCGCGAACCCCCTGGTCGGCCAGCTGCGCGACTTCTGCGATCACGTCGTCAAAAGGGCGACTGATCTCTTCGCCGCGCGTGTAAGGCACGACGCAGAAGGTGCAATACTTCGAACAACCCTCCATGATCGAGACGAAGGCAACTGGCCCGTCCGCGCGCGGCTCAGGCAGGCGATCGAATTTTTCGATCTCGGGGAAGCTCACATCCACCGTAGCTAAATGCTGAACCCGCGCGCGAGTAAGCATGTCGGGCAGGCGGTGCAGTGTCTGTGGGCCGAAGACAAGGTCGACGAAGGGTGCACGCTCGCGTATCGCCGCCCCTTCTTGGCTGGCCACGCAGCCACCAACGCCGATCACCAGACCGGGCCGTGCCTGCTTCCAGTCCTTCCACACGCCGAGCTGTGAAAAGACCTTGTCCTGCGCCTTTTCTCGGATCGAGCAGGTATTCAGCAACAGAACGTCGGCAAGCTCCGGATTGTCGGTCAATTCGAGTCCATGTGACTCGCGCAATACGTCCCGCATCTTCTGCGAGTCGTACTCGTTCATCTGACACCCGAACGTGCGAATATACAGTTTGCCCGCCATACCGCTCAAAACAGCCGGAGAGCGCTAAATTTTACGCTTGAAATCAGGCGATTGCACCTAGGAGTCTGCACGATAGAGACAGACACAGCGAAAACCTGGCGCAGCGAAGTCGGTCTTCTAATCGTTCGAGGCGCAAACTGGTCATGATGCAACGGGAAAGGGACAGGAATGCGAAGTGCTGTGGTCTTCATGGCGATAGACCGGTGTCCACCGCCCGGCGTTCCGTCCCGCGGGTCTAACGGGCGGGTGCGGCTTCCGCACTATCGGAGGGTCGAAGATCGCAGCCAGTGGCGGCCTACACCGGGACGCCAGCGTCGCGGACCCGGTAGAC
>JASFJQ010000055.1:0-9126 GCA_050121305.1 Chromatiaceae bacterium | reverse complement strand
CCGGTGTCGGGGCAGGTTGCCGTGCGCGCGTCATGAGAATCGCACTGAGATGAGTGCTGTTCATCCTAGAGGCGCATGAGCACCTTCTCGTGCGCCGTCAGATCGGCATAGATTGCGTCGAGCTGGGAGCGACTGCTGGCCTCGATCACGACGCTGATGGAGACATACTTCCCGTTCCGGCTGGGGCGCTTACGCAGACTTTCCTCGCGTAGGGTGTCACAGTGCCGGCGGATGACCTCGAAGACCAGTTCGTGAAAACTGCCGTCGTCGATACCCATGGCCTTGATCTCGTATTCGCACGGAAACTGAAATCCCTGCGGTTCCTCAGTTTTCACGGCATTCGCTCCCCAGGCGCAGTCGTTCCTTGCAGGCCTGAAACAGCGCGTCCATGCGGTACCAGTGTTCGCCGGGCACGCCCTTACCGACCGGCCGCCGATCGAGTTCGACCACTGCCGAAATCTCGCGAGTCGAGCTGGTTAGCCAGATCTCTTCGGCCGTTTCAAGGTCGCTTTGGTGGATGGATGCCTGGGCGTAGGGAGCGCCGGCCTCACGTGCCAACTCCAGCACCAGGTCGCGCGTGATACCCGGCAGGAGCTCTTCGCTGTCCGGCGGCGTCAACAGCAAGCCGTTGCTGACTATGAAGAGGTTACTCGCGCTGCCTTCCATGGCCGCACCATCGCGAACCAGGATGGCCTCATCGGCCCCTTCCTCGGTGGCCTGTGCACGCGCGAGCACATTGGCGAGTAGCGTGGTGGCCTTGATGTCGCAGCGATGCCAGCGGTTGTCAGGCACCGTGATCGCCTTGATGCCGCGTCGCGCGCTGGCCGGGTCTCGGGGAGGGTTGACGCTGGTGAATGCGATGACGTTTGGCGTTACCTGCTGCGGTATCACGTGGTTGCGTACTGGATAGGCGCCGCGGGTGACCTGTAGGTAGATGGATTGATCCTGGCCCGGCAGCTGTGCTGCCAGGCGTTCCAGCACGACTTTCCATTGTGCATGGTCGAGCGGGTTGCTCATGCGTATCGCGGCGAGGCTGCGATCCAGGCGCCGTAGATGATGGCTGACACGAAACGGCAGGCCACCATAGGCCGGTATGACTTCGTACACGCTATCGCCGAACAGCAGGCCGCGATCAGTGATGGGCAAACAGGCTTCGCTGCGGGGCAGATACTCGCCGTTCAGGTAGGCCAGCAAGGATTCGCTCATATGTCGGCTCTCATCCGATGGCCTCTCTATCGCGTGAGTTGCCCGGCGAGACCACCAGGCGATAGTGGTTTGTCACTCCAGCATCATCAGTACGGTATCGACGACCGTGCGCCAGATCCCACCTTCCGGGATGTCCTCCAGTGCGATCAGCGGCATACGCGTGACGACCTCGCCGTCGAGCTCGACCACCACCTCACCGACCTTTTGCCCCTTGATCAAGGGCGCTTGAAGCTGGGGGTCTATCTCGGTTCGCGCCTCCAGTTTGTCATACTGCCGCCGTGGGATAGTGACGAACAGGTCTTTTTCGAGACCTAGCGCCACCTGTTCCCGGTCGCCCATCCAGACCCGCGCGCGGGTCAGGCGGTCGTCTGCCCCGTACAACCGGTGGGTCTCGAAGAAGCGGAAGCCGTAATTGAGCAGCGCCAGACTTTCGCGCGCCCGCGTCTTCTCACTGTCGGTCCCCATGACGACAGAGATCAGGCGCATGCCATCGCGTTTTGCCGAAGCCACGAGACAGTATCCCGCGGCGGAAGTGTGGCCGGTCTTGATGCCATCAACGTTCGTGTCGCGCCACAGCAGCTCGTTGCGGTTCTGCTGGCGAATGTCGTTGTAGGTGAACTCGCGCAGCGAATACAGCTTGTACAGCTCTGGAAACTCGCGGATCATCGCCTCGCTGACCACGGTGATGTCGCGCGGTGTGGTGTAGTGCTCCGGATCCGGCAGGCCCGTGGCATTGACGAAGTGGGTGTCGAGCATGCCGAGTCGCTGCGCTTGGTCGTTCATCAGATTGGCGAATGCCTCCTCGCTGCCGGCGACGTGTTCTGCCAGTGCCACGCTGGCATCGTTGCCCGACTGGACCACCATGCCCTTCAGCAGATCCTCCACGGAGACGCGCGTGTTGACCTCTATGAACATCCGCGATCCCGGCGTCCTCCAGGCCTTTTCACTGACCAACACCTGGTCGGACAGTTTTATCGAACCGCTCTGAAGTTCGCGAAACACCAGATAGGCGGTCATGATCTTGGTCAGACTCGCGGGCTCGAGACGCTGCTCAGCATCTCGAGCTGCCAGCACCGTATCGCTATCGGTGTCGATCAGTAGATAACCCGTGGCGGAGACCGACGGTGGCGCGGGTACCGCGTTGTCGGCGCGACCAAGCAGCGGCGCAAACAGGATAAACAAGGCAAGGGCTATGACTGATAGCTGCACGATACAACGTTCCTATTGATGGTCTGCCGGATTCGACCGCTAAGGTTAGGATGGGCCGATGCGCTTTATTGCATCGTCGCCGTCGATCCGGACACGCCTTCCAAATGTGACCGGGCCAGAAAGCCAGATTTTACCGTGCTAGTCAATGACCACCAGGGGTTCGGAGACGCCCAGTTGGTGCATCTGGGCTGTCACCCGATCGGCCATTTCGACGGATGCGAATGGGCCAACCTGCACGCGATGTACCGG
The DNA here is from genome assembly GCA_050121305.1 of Chromatiaceae bacterium. Classification (GTDB taxonomy): domain Bacteria; phylum Pseudomonadota; class Gammaproteobacteria; order Chromatiales; family Chromatiaceae; genus Thiosocius. The sequence continues at coordinate 6,462 of JASFJQ010000055.1, read as the reverse complement.
GCCTTTGGCCGACGCGGCCGGGGTTACGCGCACCCGGCGCGAGAGTCCGCCCTCCAGCCGCCTGCGCAGACGTTCCGCATTTCCGGTATCGCTGAAAGCGCCGGCCTGAAGAAAGATCCGTGGAACTACAGTCTGTGGCCCAGCCTCTTGACCTTGGTCGGGCGCCTTGGCGACGCGTGTCTTCTTGACCGGTTGCGGCGCTCGCGGATCGATCGCGCGGATCTCCACCAGGGCAGTCCCTTTGTCCAGCATACCGATGCGAGACGCCGCAGCGTACGACAGATCGATGATGCGGTTTTCATGGAAAGGGCCACGATCGTTCACCCTGACGACAACCCGTCGGCCGTTCTCCAGATTTGTTACCTCGAGATAGGTCGGTATCGGCAGGCGCTTGTGCGCGGCCGACATGCGATACATGTCATAGATCTCGCCGTTAGAGGTAGTTCGCCCGTGAAACTTGCGGCCGTACCATGAGGCTATGCCGCGCTGCACAAAGCCCTCATTGTCCTGCAATGTGTAATAGCGCTTGCCCAGCACCACATAGGTACTCGGGTTGCCGCCGCGACTGCGCGGTTCGACTCTGGGCACCGCATCGGGCACATGACTGACGTCGCGATGCTCGCCTGGACCGTCTCGCTCACCCGGCGGCGTGGTGATCTGCGTACCACAGCCGGCCAGCGCGAGGCCGAGGACGGTGGGCCCGAACAGGTGCCGAAGTAAGCGGGCTAGCGCGGACCGACTCACGCGTTACCCGGCGCTTGGTACGGCGCCCGCCTGTACATAGCGTTCACGGATCGCCTCGCTCAATTGGAAGACAGCCATGGCGTATTTGGTGCGCGGATTGTAGCGCATGATGGCGTAGAAGTTGTCCAATCCGACCCAGTACTCCTTGCCGTCATGGGTCTCGAACTCCATCAGACTGACCTGGCCCCCGCTCGGTGGATGTGGACTGAACTCGATGCCTGCCGACACCACCTGGTCGACATTCAGGCTGGGTTTCGCACCCGCATCGACCAGCGGCCGGTGTTCCGCAGTGACGCCTTGCGCGGGTCCCGCCACGGGCTCACCCGGTCGCCATTTGCCCTTCTCGACGAAATAATTGGCCACGCTGCCGATGACATCGTCGATGTTCTGCCAGATGTCGCGTCGACCGTCACCGTCGAAATCCACCGCATAGATCCGAAAACTGTCCGGCATGAATTGCGGCACCCCCATTGCGCCCGCGTAGGAGCCGGTCGGTTGCGTCGGCGCGAGCTTCTCCTCGCGGGCGAAACGCAGGAAGTGGCTGAGTTGTTCGCGAAAGAATTCGCCGCGCCGAGGATAGTGGAAACCCAGGGTGTGCAGCGCGTCCAGAACGCGATAGCCGCCGGTATTGGCGCCGTATCGGGTTTCTACACCCAGGATCGCGACAATGATGTGCGCTGGGACTCCGTATTCGCGTTCGGCGCGTGCGAGGGTGTCGGCATGACGCCGCCAGAACTCTACGCCGCCGCTGATGCGTGACGGTGTGACGAAGATATCGCGGTATTCGCTCCAGTTGAGGGTCTTCTCGGCCGGTCGTGAGATGGCCTCGAGTATCGGCCGGCGGAACTCTGCCTGATAGAGCGAACGGGTGACCTCGCGTTTCGAAAAGCCGTAGCGCTCGACCATCTGGTCGATGAACTCGGCACGCAGTTCATTAGGGGTCTTGGCACCGGCGCTGGCGGTGAGCAACAGCAGCAGCGCGGACAACATCAGGTTTCGCATAGTCAGGTGGGCAGCAACCTGCGATGAGTGTGAATGGACATCAGGATACCGAAGCCGGCCATCAGGGTCACCAGTGAAGTCCCGCCGTAACTTACCAGAGGGAGTGGTACGCCGACTACGGGTAACAGGCCGCTGACCATTCCGGTGTTGACGAACAGGTAGACGAAGAAAACCAGTGTCAGGGAGCCGGTCAGAAGACGGGCGAACGTATCCTGGGCCCGTGTGGCGATATACAGACCGCGAGCGATCACGAAAAGATAGAGGGACAGCAGCACCAGCACGCCCACAAGGCCGAATTCCTCCGACAATACCGCGAAAATAAAATCCGTGTGGCGTTCCGGGAGAAAGTCCAGCTGCGACTGAGTGCCGTTCAGCCATCCTTTCCCGTAGATACCGCCCGAACCGATCGCGATCTTCGACTGGATGATGTGATAACCGGCACCCAGAGGGTCTTTCTCGGGATCGAGAAAAGTCAGCACCCGCTGGCGCTGATATTCGCGCATCAGGTACCAGACCACGGGCGCCGCGCCCGCGAGGGCGACAATCAGACCGCCGATCAGCCGCCAGCTGATGCCGGCCAGAAACAACACGAAAATCCCCGCGCAACCGACCAGCAATGCGGTGCCGAGATCCGGCTGTTTGGCGATCAGCAGCACCGGCACCACTGTCAGCAGCACAGCGAACGCGAGGCGCTGCCAGCTCGGCGGCAGGCGTTTCTCGGCCAGATACCAGGCGATCATCAGCGGCACCGCCAGTTTGACCATCTCCGACGGCTGGAAGCGGATGACCCCGAGGTCGAGCCAGCGCTGAGCGCCCTTGCCGACCTCGCCGAATGCCAATACGGCGATCAGCATCAGCACGCCAAGGGTGTACAGCCATGGGCTCCATCGCCGCAGCGTGGTCGGGGCGATCTGTGCGACGGCTAGCATGATCACTAAGGCCAATACGATGCGAATCGCCTGGCGCTGTACCTGAGCAAGATTTTCGCCCGAGGCCGAGTACAGCACGATCAAACCGAACCCACACAGCAGCAGGACGCCGGCGAGCAACGGCAGGTCGATATGAAAGACCGCCAACAGACCCTGGCGTCGGGCGGGATTGGATGGCGTCAGATCAGCCAGTTGCCGCGGCACATAACTCAAGGTCCGGCATCCTCTCTGAGTAGGTAGGCATCCATGATCTGGCGTGCGATCGGTGCAGCGACGGCGCCGCCATGGCCGCCGTTCTCGACCACGACCGCGACTGCGATCTGCGGATCCTCGACCGGGGCGTAGGCGACGAACAGCGCATGATCGCGGAGCTTCTTGTCTAATCCCTCTTCTTCATATTCGGCGTCCTGGGCGACAGTGAACACCTGGGCCGTGCCGGTCTTGCCGGCGATCCGATAATGTTCGCTGCGGATGCGCTTGGCCGTGCCGCGCGGGCCCTCTACCACATCGCGCATGGCGTTGCGTACATCCTCCCAATTCTGCTGTGCGGCAATCGGGATCGACTTGGCGCGTGGCGGGATCGGGTTGATCTCGCCGCTGTCCCGGTCACGCAGATAGTCGACGACGTGGGGTGTATAGAAGATTCCGTTGTTGGCGATTGCTGCGGTCGCTGCGGCCAACTGCAAGGGTGTCGTCAGATAATAGCCTTGGCCGATACCCATAATGAGGGTCTCGCCTGGATACCAGGGTTGACGCCGCGCACGGCGTTTCCAGTCGCGCGATGGAAGCAAGCCGGTCGACTCGCCGGTCAGGTCGATGCCGGTGCGATCGCCGAAGCCGAACTGCGACAGGTAGTCATGCAGCTGGTCGATGCCCAGATCGTGGGCGAGTCGATAGAAGTAGACGTCACACGACTGGACGATCGCCGACTCCAGGTCCATGGGGCCATGGCCGCCCTTCTTCCAGTCCCGATAGCGGTGAACATTGCCGGGCAGCTGGTAGAAGCCAGGGCAGTAGATGCTGCTGTCGTAGGTGGTGGCCCCGCGCTCGAGTCCGGCTAGCCCCATGAAGGGCTTAACGGTCGACCCTGGTGGATACTGACCGCGGAGTGCACGATTGTATAGCGGGCGATCCTCGTCCTGTTGCAGCGCCTTGTAGTTTTTCGTGCTGATGCCTTCGACGAACTGGTTGGGGTCGTAACCGGGTTGGCTGACGAAGGCCAGAACACCGCCGTTCTGCGGGTTGATGGCGACAGCGGCGCCGTTGTTGTCGCCGAAGGCCTGCATGGCCACCTCTTGGAGGCCAATATCCAGGTGGAGATGGACGTCGACGCCGGGCTCCGGGGCGCTTTGTTCCAGCGTGCGTACCCGGCGGCCGGCGGCATTGACCTCGACCTGCTCCAGGCCGACGACCCCATGCAGTGCCGATTCGTAGGTCTTTTCGACGCCGTTCTTGCCGATATGGCTCGTCCCTGCGTAATTCGACGCGTCGATCTGCTCCAGATCTGCCTGGCTGACGCGGCCGACATAGCCAAGCACATGGTTGGTCTTGAGGTCGTGTGGGTAGTGACGTAAGAGCTGTGCCTTGATGTCCACCCCGGGGAAGCGATGCCGATGGACCGCAAACTGCGCAGTCTCATCCTGGCTCAGATCGATCCGGATGGGCACGCTGTCGAAACGCCGTTTGCGCTTCTTCAGCTGCCAGAAACGTTCCAGGTCCTCCTCACCGATCTCGATCACCTTGGCCAGCTCACTCAGGGTGTCCTGCAGGTCGCCCACCTGCTCGGAGGTGATCTCCAGGCTGTATGCCGGGCGATTCTGGGCCAGCAGCACCCCGTTGCGGTCATAGATCAGGCCCCGGGTCGGTGGCAGCGGGACCAGCTTGACGCGATTCTCGCGTGATAGCGTGGTGAAGTGTTCGTGATCGACTACCTGCAGCTGCACCATGCGCGAGATGAGCAGCAACATCGTTGCCAGCACCAACATCCCGGCCACGATGGCGCGGGTGAGAAAGGCCTGGCTCTCGCGGATGTTGTCCTTGAGCTGCATGTTGCGGTCAGCTGACCTCGAATTGGCGACGCACTGAGCGCAGTGTGACAAAAATCCAGGGCCAAAGTAGTGCACCGATCATTGGCACTGTCCAGTAAACGAGCCCCGGGGTTTCGCCACGGGTCGCGCCTGTCACCCATAAGGCCAGCAGTCGCTCGATGACCAGCAGCACTAGTATACCGAGTGATTGCTGCCAAAAAGGAAACACGCGGATCCGCTGATGCAGCTGAATGGCGATGAAGGTTACGACCGATAGCCCGAGCGCATGCTGCCCGAGCAGCGTGCCGGTCAGCACATCGAGCACGATACCGACCACGAATCCGCTGCCGACGCCGATCCGGTGCGGCAACGCAATCGCCCAGTACAGCAATACCAGGGTGACCCACTGTGGACGAAACGGACGTGCCCAATCTGGCATCGGCAAGATGGTCAGCAGCATCGCGATACACAGGGAGATAATTATGACTAGACGTCCGTGTCCGTCTGCGCTCATGTAGCCGGCTCCGGCCGGTCTGCGTCGAGGGATTCACCGGCCGCCGGCGTGGCTGCCTCGGGTGTTTCCGCCCCGGCAGAACCCGGCAGCATGGGGATCTGGTTGGGCACCGTCCAGACCAGCAGGACCTCGCGACTGCGGTCGAGGTGCGCGCGCGGCTCTGCTACGACAGACGAAAAAGGGGCGTCCGGAGAGCGGTCGACTCGCGTCACCGTGGCCACCGGGTAGCCGGGCGGAAACTTGCCGCCGAGTCCCGATGTCACCAACAGGTCGCCCTCCAAGATGTCGGAATTGGTGGGAAGGTAGGGGAGTTCCAGCTCGTCAATGCGCCCGGTACCGACGGCGATGGTACGCAGGCCGCTACGCAGTACCTGCACCGGCAGCGCATGGCTGATGTCCGTGATCAGCAGCACGGTCGAAGAAAATGGCGTCACCCCGATAACCTGCCCCATCACCGCATGCGCATCCAGCACCGGTTGTCCCTCATACGCGCCCGACGCCGCACCTTTGTTAATAACGACCTGTTGTTTGTAGGGGTCGAGGTCGACCGAAGAGAGCTCCGCGACCAGCACCCGGTCGCCGACCTTGAACGAAGAATCGAGGAGGTCTCGCAGGCGCAGGTTCTCCGCCTGCAGGGATTCGTATTTCTGGAGTTCCGCCCGCAGACGCAGATTCTGGTTGCGCAGTTCCCGATTCTGCTCCAGCAGCACCTCTCGGTTGCTGGTCGTCTCGCCCAACCAGCGTGAGGCCGTGAATGGCAGATCGGCCAGGTAATGCAGCGGATAGGTCAGAAATGCGAGGGCGTTGCGCAGCTGCTGCAGATGGTGATACCGGTGGTCGAGGACCAACAGGCCCAGAGACAGAATGACGGCGACTACCAGGCGGGTGGCTTGTGATGGGCCCTGTGCAAAGATCGGCTTGATGGTAAGGCTCTCCGTTCTTGCGCTAAGCCGCGCGCGACGCTCAGTCGAAGCACCGCGTCCGAAACGCTATTCGACCGTGAAGATCTCGCCTCCACGTTCGTCCATCAGTTCGAGCGCGCGACCGCCGCCGCGCGCCACACAGGTCAGGGGGTCTTCAGCGATAATCACCGGCAGCCCGGTTTCCTCCTCTATTAGACGGTCCAGGTCCTTGAGTAGCGCGCCGCCGCCGGTTAGCACGATGCCGCGTTCCGCGACGTCTGCGCCGAGCTCCGGTGGCGTCTGCTCGAGGGCCTTCTTCACCGCATCGACGATCCCGGTCAGTG
>JASFJQ010000054.1:0-9198 GCA_050121305.1 Chromatiaceae bacterium | reverse complement strand
TCTGTGCAGATAATTGCGTGCAGTATCGCTCAAAGAGTTCCTAACTCGATTGCCCTCCAGTACCGCCCGCGGATCTTTCCGCGCCCATTATCTCTCTTATTGGCCGACAAGAGACGACTGTCTCAGGCCACCTAATCTGCCTCAAGGCGCACAGAGGAAAGGCCGACTCAACCGCATGAATTCCTAGCACCATCCGTGACTCGGACATCGCATAGAGGTGGACGGCGTCGCTGCCGTCGTCCAGTATGCATACTGCGTGTGACGCGGTTCAGCCAATTCCTCAACGCAGACGGAGTGCTCACCCTTTGGCGATCAATGGGTGTCATGTGGACTTCGCGGCTCGGGTCGGCGCTTAACAATCCTTGGAAAAATCGATCGGGAGAGAATGAGATGAAAAAGTTCCGAAATCTGCTGCAGGTTGGAATAGTCGCCGCGTCGACCCTTTTGGCTGTCACTAGCGCCAGTGCTTTCTGGGGTGGGGGTGGCCCATGGAACTGGGGCGGTGGGAACAGCGGCTGGGGTAGTCCTATGGGCTGGGGTGGCGGCTATCCGGGCTACGGCGGTTGGGGTGGCTATCCCGGACCCGGCTTCGGCGGTGGTTATCCATACTCCGGAGGGTACGGATACGGGAATGCCCCTTACCCCAGCGGCTACGGTTACGGCGTTGCACCGTATCAAGGCGGGTCCAATTACCCACCAGGCCGAGCTGCAGAATACCCCGGTAAGCCAACGGCGGAGCAGCCGGGCCAAGCACCGGCAACGCAGCCAGGGAACGTGCCGGCCTACAGGTAGGCCAAATCATCCCCTGAAATCTCGCGGACCTGCAGGATCACACTCAACGTCGGGCACTGCTGCGCAGTCCCGACAAAATCTCCAGCCACTGGCGGTACGGCTTCCGGGTGACGTGCAACCGCCACCGCGACATGACGGTCGCCGACAACCTCGCCACTGGTCGGGTCGAAGCCTTTCCAGCCGGCACCCGGCAGATAGACCTCGGCCCAGGCGTGCGTCGAGGCATTGCCGGCATCTCCAACCCACGTGAACAGATATCCGCTCACAAAGCGACTGGCCAGGCCCAGGTGACGGCACGCCTCGGTGAACAATGCGGCGAAATCACGGCAGGAACCACTGCGCTTCTGCAATGTCGTGCCCGGCGATTGGACGCCCTGCTCCTCGCGAATTTCGTAAGAAAACCCGGACGCTACACCCCGGTTGACGCGGTCGAGTAAGGTGAAGGTCTGCGCCGGCTGCCGCCACCCCGACTCCTGCAGCCACCCAATCACCCGTTCCCGGTCATCCGGATACACCGCCCGCAGGAACGGCTCAAGCTCTATGCGATCACTCGTCGTGTAGGCGAACGGATGCATCAGAGCATAATCGTCCATCAGGAAATCGAAGGGATTCTCGTCATAATGCTGAATCACGACTGTGCTGGCGATCCGCAGCAGATCGGTGGGCTGCGTGATCGCAACCACACACAGCGAGTTATCCAGTACGTCGCGTTTCCATTGCGCCCTATGTGCCGGAAAGATATCCAGCAATGAAGATTCGATGCGGACGTTGTGGTTCTCCCTGGGACGTAGCAACAGACGGTGTGGCAATACAGTTACCGGACTCGGAAAACGGTATTCGGTGAGGTGGCTGATCTGCAGTCGTCGCATCCCACTAACCTTTCGCTTAAGGCCACCGCTGAAATTTGCACGGTCTGACGGAGAGACACCGCCGACTTCCAGTTTGGCACTGGACAAGACCCCGCATCGCAACGGCAAAATATTTGCTCGCGGGCAATATGCCCGAATGCCGCTGAATCGTCTCGGAAATATCTCTTGCTATTCCTGACGGAAAGCGTAGCTTGACTACGCACTGACTGCACGAGTCAGTTTCTGGACACCCGCCTTCCCCAGATCCCGCCGGAAGTGGCACCTCCCATGGAGGGTCGGTCGTGACTCATCCGTGTCTTGTATCCGGACCACTGCCAATCGATTTCCGCAGCAGCGTGGGCTTTCGATTGACCCCCGCTCGGCTCGTCGGTGACCGCAAGAGCGGGTCTAAGGAAAGACGTTGCAAATCAGTCATCGTCGTCCCCACCTGCCGCAACGTCCCCAAGAAACCGTCAGAAGGTCGTCCGTTACAGCAGCAGTCAGGCCCGGTGACGAAGTCAGCGCCGGATCTCACGCGGATCTCACCCATTGAATGCAACCCCGATCCATACGAAATCCTTGCGGCGCGTAAACTCACACCTCGCTGTGTACTGCGTCTACGCACGGAACCACCTACCTTTACGAGGAGTTTATCGACATGTCCAAGCATCAAAAATCAAATAGAGAGTTGAAGAAACAGCCCTTGCTGACAGCCAAGGAGAAGAAAGCCGCCAAGCTGGCAAAAAAACATGCGGGCGATCATGTGCCATTGATTGTCCGAGCTCCCTGACCACTTCGCATTGCCGATCTCTCTGACATGGCGCCGGCATGCGGAATCCGCCTACTAAACATTAGGCCAAGGAAGCAACCATGTACCGTCTGATGCATTCGGAAAAGTTTACGTTCGAACACCCACGTTTGGGCCACATTTCGACCTATCGACAACGTCTGATCGGCCAGTACGGAGAAGTTCGAATTGCGCTCGAAGCCTGCCACAAAGCCAACGCTGACGGTCGCCACCGTTTCTACGTGCTCAACGAGGCGGGCCAAGAAAACTTTGGGGGCACCTGGATTGACTGACAGCAATTGCCAACATCCGCCGCTGGCCAAGGCCTAGCCTGCATATTTCACCGTTTTTCGTAACGAGGGCGCCAAGACGCCGCTATGGCGGGGTGCACGGAGTGGAAGGCGGTGAAGGCGTAGACCCGGCTGTTCTACTCGGCGCAGATGAGATAATACCCCCTACCGTCATCGCCACACCCGAAGCGTGCCGCCAGTGGTAAGCTATAGCGCACTGGACTGAACAGGACCGCCAATGGCCAAGCCCAATTACGCGTTCGAAAAACGTCAGAGAGAACTCGCCAAGAAGAAAAAGAAGGAAGATAAACGCCTACGGAAAAAACCTGCGGAGTCATTCGATCCGTCCTAGCGGAAAGTCCACGATGATTTCGGTCGTGGCGACGCACTGTTCGTTTAGAGGCGCACAGGCCGCAAATGGCACGCACCTCCACCAACCGCGGTGCGCGCGTTCAGTTTTCGGTCAACGTCATCAGGATGTCTGCGTACCAGGCGCAATTCAGCCCCAATGCCTCGTCCAACTGGATATCGCGGCTGCCGACGTCGAGCCTTGCTGAGTGAACGCCCAACAGCTTCCAGCACAAATCGCCAAGCAGATCTTCATCTTCACCGGCTCGCATTACGACGGGTGAACCACTCGTGCCACGATGCATTCTGGCGTCCGTAAGAAAGTAGCCTTCCCCTTGAAACCGCAATCCAAACGAGGATGCGATAATCGCCTGCCGCACTACGGGCATATGATGCAGCGTGTCGTGGAAGCCAAGCGGAAACCCGACCACCAATAACGACATGCCCACCTCGACACGATCCGGCTCTTGCAGCAGGTGTGACGGTGTAAAGGCACGATACACGGTGGTCTGCGGCATCGCCTTGCGATCAAGCTCGATCAACGCAATGTCCACCTGCCCCGCCGCATCACTCGCTTGGCGCCATATTGCCACGCCTTCCCGATAGAGTGGGATCGAGAAGCCGGTCGACTCAGCCAGGTTCCTTGGATTCACATGCAGCTCGATTTCAATCCGATCGGGGAAATGTTTGCCCGGTGCGTCCATCAGAACGTGACGACTGGTCACCAGGAACAAACGCTTCTCACGTTCGAAAAAGAAACCGCTCGCGTTTGTCAGCCGACATTGGCCTTTAAACGTAAGCACATTTGCCGCAGTCAACAATATCGGCTCGATCATTGGCGCGTCCCGACTGACGAAAACTGACCATGCATCTATCAATCAATGATCTGAGAACCTACCGAATTCGAGTTATGACACAAACCAACAGACATCCATTGCTTTCCAACTCAGCCGATTCCTATCCTTTTCATCGACGCAAATACTGCCTTGCTTTCACAGCCCGGATCAATGATCAATTACAAAACTGCCACTGACGGAAGGTCGACCTTGCCGCCCTCCGGTTGGGGCAATTGCCCAACCGCCACAATCCGTTTTCTCGTTGTCACGCCCTACTTTTTCACGGCCCGTGCTGTTGTGTCGACAAAGACCACAGTTGTTTGCGAGAGTCCCCCGGACTCTCAGTACCTTTCGATATCGAACCGCCCGGACCTAGTCTCCTTGGCACCGTCCGTCGAGTACTGTGCAACATAGCGACCCGCTATCACGCGCTCGTTGACAACAGCGTCGACCTGATACGTGCGGCCAGCCTCCGCCGAAAAACGAACGCGGAATCGCGAACCGTCGAGCGTTCCTGTCACCGCATACGTCGATACACGGCGGGTACCTTCGTTGTCGATTTGTCTGAAAGCAATCGCGTCTGAACTCATGGCAAACCGGCCCTGCACAATGCCCTCGCTTTCTTCGAGCCGCAGTAGGATCCGCCGTGGCCGTTCATTCGCCCCACGACTCGTTGTAGACGTTCGACCGGTGATGGTCTCTTCGACCATCTGTCCTTTCCAATATCCATCGACCGCTGTCGGTTCCCAGCCGTATGAGTCGCATCCGGCGACAAGCGAACTGGTCGTAGCCACCAATAACATTGCCCACGCCGTACGTGGGTTGCCCCAACACCATCGAGGAAGACCTCGGTATCTAGCGTGCAGACGCACTATCGTATCGCTTGACGCCAACACGCTTGCCGCGCAGGAAGGCACCGTTGAGTTTGCGAATGATCTTGATCGCCGCATCATCCGGCGTCACATCGAGCAGGCCGTGACGTTGTTCTATCCCGTTCAAGTCCACGATCGAAAGGATTCGGCAGACGACAATCTTCGGACGATCAGAAAAGGGCAAGCGAAACCATGATTCTATGACCCTGTTCGCAAACTCGCGAAGATCTGTTCGTGTCGTTGCGTCTGTGATCCGTGGCACAAGAAGCTTCATAAATCCTTTCTCCATCTCCACGACAGCAGCGCCGATGGGTCATTTGCCAGATTCGTCTTTACGACGCGTGGCCTGCAATGGCTCTGCCGCGACGCGATCATAACATCCAGAATCCAGCATAGACCCAATAAGGCGCTAGGGCAGGACTCACTGCAGGGTTGTAGAAAAACTGAATCGCCAGTGGAAACACCGCGCCCGGCGTATAGCCGAACGCGGCGCCAATTCAAAGCGATTGCTGCGACATAGCCGCAGCCTAAGCCTCGCCTTACCAGCGCGGACTACGCGAGGGGCGGTCACTGCGTGGCTTGGCTTGATTGACTTTCAGATTGCGGCCACCCATAGCGGTTTCGTTGAGGCCCTTGATCGCGGCATCCGCTGACGCATTGTCGGCCATCTCTACAAAGGCAAAGCCCTTGGACTGCCCACTGAATTTGTCCATGATCAGGTTTACACTACTGACCTCTCCGAAAGCGGCAAAGGCGGTCTTGAGTTCGTCTTCGGTGGCACCGTAAGGCAGGTTGCCAACATAGATATTCATCATCGTTTCATTCCTAGTCTGTGTGTTGAGAGAGATGCACCACCGTTGAGCCAACACACAGAGCGCGGTAATGATTTGCCATTGCTGGCGAATTCGTAAGGATGTAGCGCTCAGCGCACGTGGCCGGAGGCTGAATTCGGACGGCTGCGCGATCGTTGTCGACGCTGCGCTTCGCGGGCACCGGCGAAGACGTCACGGCTTTCGAGATTCACTGAGATACCCTTTGCCTGGGCAGGCGTCGCGCGTACGCAGCCCTGCGCCACGCCGGCACGTTGAAGATCGACCATCAGGCCGAGTCTGCTGAATGACATTCTTGCTCCAGATTCGCCCTAACCGTGTGTCCACGGTGCCGGTCGAAGGCGAAGCCAAAAATCGTTCGGGAGGGTCTTTCGGGGAGGGAGACGATCGCGAGAACTGGGCACCGACCGGATGGTGCGATAGACAGACAGCATACAGAGATTACCGGGATATACAAACCATTTTTGTTCGACCGGAGCTTGTGTATTCCTATCCAATATTACTGCACAGCCTCATTCATACCCCGACCGGCATGCGACGACGGCTTCCAATAAGAGGCTTTCGCCGGCTCGCTAGCCTGCATATTTCACCGTTTTTCGTAACGAGGGCGCCAAGCCGCCGCTATGGCGGGGTGCACGGAGTGGAAGGCGGTGAAGGCGTAGCCGACAATACCTCGAACCGGCTGCATCGAGCGTATCGGGGACCGCAGCAGGAAATCGGTGAGATATGCAGGCTTAGACACCTGCGGCCTATGCCCCGGTCCCTTCTGCCAACGCATATCCGCACCCGACGGTCTCATGCACCCCCTCGCCAGCCAGCCCTGACAACTGCGCCAGCATGGAAACTCCATTCAACAGCGAACGGATGCGAATCCGCTACACTTAGCGTATCGTCCAACTTGCCCAGCCAGAATTGGCGCAGACGCACGCCATTTCAATGATGCAACAGCCGCCCGTCGAGACACCCTGACTGGTGCGGCCATAGCGCCCCTACCACTGAGCAGTAACATCAACGGCAAGCCCCTGCGATCATCAGTGGCCTGAGGCGCAAATCAACCTGGTGAGTTTGATGCGGCACCCGCCCCAAAGCCCAAATCACTACTCCACGCGGCTTGGTCGACGTGATTCGACGACCATTGGTTCGTAATACTGCCGAGGTAAGAAGCGCATGAGGTTTCGCATCGATAATCTTCCGATACATGCTACGGAGCACGAATTGCGGCAGCTCTTCTCCGGCTACGGCAACGTCTTGTCGGTGACATTGCTACCGGGCCCGCTTCACAGCAAACAGTTCGGCACCGGACTGATCGAACTAGAGCGCATCAGAATCCCGGATAATGGTGTGTTTCCCGATCGTTGTTTGTTCAGGGGAAAGGTACTACGCATTACGCAGGATCGCGGCTCAACAGAGAACCGAACTCCCGAAAACCCAGAGGCGCCAGGCGATCCGAACGAACCAGGTCCCCGCCGACCAGACAACCGTGGCAAGAACGTACTCCATGTCACCTCTGTCGAGGAAGTATTTGACCCCGCTACCGGGAAACCCAACGGTTGGTGCCGTTACTCAATCAAAAGCCTTTCCGGATCCGTCACCGGACTGAGACAAGGTAGCGTGGCAGAAGTCACCCTGTATGCGGAAGAAGCCGCTGAGGCCTTCAATCTGCGCAACATGCTGGGACAACGGAGGCCGCCAATCTGGACTTCCCGCCACAAGAAATGAGACAGCCAGCAACTTGTCTTGAAGACCGCCGTTACGCGTTCTTCTTTGCTGGGCTCCAACCCTCGCCATAGATATCCACTACCCAATTGCTGAGCGCCTCGTGGAAACTCAATCTCCGGGCATTCGCCGCGGCGACATAGCGGCCTGACATCGCCCCACAGCATCGCGTGTAAAGCAAAATTGATGAGGCGAACAGGTTAATGCCAATCTCGCATTGAGCTGAGGAACAAGAAGCACGCGGCCTCGGGCAACAGAACACCGTCCTGTAGTGACAATAAATGGCGAAGCAGTCGCTCCCGGTTTGGCCAATGGGAGAGTGTTCGTACACCGCGACGTGCTGTAGCGAGATTCCGAGACATATCTTATCGCGCTCGACCAGATCGACGCGGAGGCGGATCGCGTCACCACTGCAATTGAACAGGTACGCAAGGGCCTTTTGATCGATGCGAAGAAGATCGAGGGAAGATTCGGCAATGGATCAGCAGACATCTTTCTCGCGCAAGAACCCATGCTAGTGATCCACAAAGGAAAAAACGGATACGATTCCCACGCCGCAACCGCACCGCTTCACTGCACGGACGCTGTCTTCAGACTGATTGATCTCGTCATAAATGAAGCCGGCATGACGTCGGTTTCTATCTGTGGTGAACTAGCCGGACGCCTGGGCATTTTAGCGCGCTTGATTGCGTCCGGAATCGATATACTGAGCGCACCAGCTGCAGTGGTACCCGACGTCAAGGCTTCGGTATGTAAGTGCCAGCTTTGACCAATACGGGATAAGCAGACTGGAGGACCCAACTTGCTTAGGTAGCACACATGCACCATGTTGCCATTGTTCCGCCTGCTTTTCGCAGGCCGAAAATTGGCAGCGGACGATCAGGTTGAAACTCATATGTGGCTGCGTACTCGATGTTCCCTTGCTTTCGATATCACGATACCGGTTCCGTTCATACTGATGTTGCGGCCGCGCAGTGGCACTCAACAGTGGATCGCACGCGAGGAGTATCGCTTGACTCCCAGCGTGCCGGTAGTCGAGTTCACGGATGCCTACGGCAATCTCTGTCAACGCCTGGTGGCATTTCCGGGTTCATTCGAGATCTATACAAGCGCCGAAGTAATGACCGCGGACTACGTTGATAAAGCCCCCGGCGCCCCATTCGTGGAAGTTCAGAATCTACCCGACTCCGTACTCAGCTATCTCTTACCAAGCCGATACTGTGAATCAGATCGGTTCCACCAGATGGCTACGGAGATCACGGCCGGCTATTTACCGGGTTACGATCAGGTATCAGCTATTGTCGCTTGGCTACAGAGCACTGTTGAATACCGCCCCGGCAGCAGTGACACGCTCGTTTCTGCAACTGAAGTAAACTACCGGAGGTTTGGTGTTTGCAGGGACTTGGCTCACCTCGGCATCGCGCTTTGCCGCAGCCTGAGCATCCCTGCAAGGATGGTGGTTGGCTTCCTCCTTGATTTGGAACCCATGGACCAGCACGCTTGGTTCGAGGCATTCATCGGCGGCCGTTGGTATACCTTTGATGCCACCCAGCAAACTTTGAAGGGTGGATATGTTGCGGTGGGATATGGGCGAGATGCAGCAGATGTCGCCGTGTACAACCAATTCGGACCGTCGGTTTCCCCGACCATGCAGACTGTCAACGTGGAGCGCACAGACGGATAGTTACTAATCCGGCAATATCACACCCGACATTCGGCCAAAATGTAGGCGACCTTGGGTTCGTGAAACAGCTTCTTCAGCTTGTCGGTCGCGCGTTGTAAACGCGTCAGCGCACCTCGCACCAATCGGCGAAGCGTCTGCTTGTCCTCGACGACAGTGCGGCCGGAGACCTGTCCCTTGATGACGTTCCAGACCAGT
>JASFJQ010000053.1:0-9292 GCA_050121305.1 Chromatiaceae bacterium | reverse complement strand
CGCGCGAGCTGGGTATCGGCCAGCTGCGGCTGACGCCACTGACCCTCCAGGTCAACTTTCGTTCGGATCGGGGGATCGTGGACTGGGTGAACACAAGCTTCCGGTCCATCTTTCCGTCGCGGGTCGATATCGCACGCGGCGCGGTGCCCTATGCGCCGGCGGTCGCACACCACCCGTCGGTTGACGGTGACGCAGTGCAGGTACATGCCTTCGCAGGCGACTCGGACCAGGCCGAGGCCGCCCGGGTGGTGGATCTGGTACGTACAGCGCTGCGCGAGACCGCGACCGGGCAGGTGGCCGTGCTGGCACGCGCGCGCAGTCATCTTCGAACGATAGCCGCAGCGCTGCAGGCGGCCGGCCTGCGCTTCCAGGCAGTCGATGTCGACCCGCTCGCTCAACAGGCCGTGGTCAGGGACCTGCATGCCCTGACCCGGGCGCTGTTGCACCCGGCCGACCGCCTTTCCTGGCTGGTGACCTTACGCGGCCCCTGTCTTGGGCTCGGCCTCGAGGACCTGCTGGTCATTGCCGAGGCGAACTCCCATTGCATACCGGCCCGACTGCGCAGCGCGGAGGTACGCAGCACCCTGAGTGCCGACGGCCGTCGGCGTGTCGAACGCCTGCTCCAGGTACTCGATGACCAGATCCCCGCGCGCGGCCGCCGCGCCTTGCGGCCCTGGATCGAGGGCATCTGGCTGCGCCTGGGCGGGCTGGCGGTGGCCGGCGCCCGCCACAGGGCCGATGCGCAGGCCTATCTGGCATTGCTCGAGGCGCATGAACAGGCCGGCGGGATCGGTGACTTCGCGGAACTCGACGCCGCACTGAGCCGACTCTACGCCACCCCCGACCACCAAGCCGATGGTCGCATCCAGCTGATGACCATGCACAAGGCAAAGGGCCTGGAATTCGACACCGTGATCCTGCCGGGTCTGGGACGGCGGGCCCGCGGCAACCCCAGCAGCCTCCTATACTGGCTGGAGCGCACGTCGCAGGACGGGACGACCCATCTGCTGATGGCACCCATCCGCGCCGCCGAACAGCAGGCAGAGCCCATCTCCGATTATCTGCGCGAGCTGGACAGGGACAAGGATCAGCTGGAGACGGCGCGACTGCTGTACGTCGCCGCGACACGGGCGAAAAGGCGGCTGCACCTGCTCGGCCACATCGGCGTAACGGCCAGAGGACTGGCCCTCCGACCGGTCGCGGGCTGCCTGTTGGACAGACTCTGGCCTGCGGTCGAGCCGTATTTCAACGGCTTGCAGCCGCCAACCGCTGCGCCCGTGGAGCCCGAGCAGCCACGTCTTGCGCCGCTGCAGCGCCTGCCGGCCGACTGGCAGCCCGCCCTGCTTACCGAGATGGCGGGCGCGCCGACACCTCGCTCGTCCGACGGCGAACGATCCGACATCGAGTTCATCTGGGCGGGCGATACGGCACGCCACGTCGGCACGGTGGTGCATCGTCACCTCGAACGCATCGCGTCACAGGGCATCGATGACTGGTTGCCCGACCGGGTCGCGACACTGTCGGTTCCGGTGAGGCGCGGCCTCCGGCATCTCGGGGTGCAGAGCGATCAGCTCGAACTGGCGACCGACAAGACCCTGCGCGCATTGCGCCACACGCTCGCCGACGATACCGGGCGTTGGATACTCCGCGCACATCGGGACGCACGCTCCGAATGGCCATTGACGCTGCATGATAATGTCGCGCGTCATTATGTCATCGACCGCAGTTTTATCGACGGCCAGGGCGTGCGCTGGATTATCGATTACAAGACCGGCGAGCATCTGGCAGGCGACCGCGAGGCCTTCCTGGATCAGGAGCAGGCACGCTACCGTGAACAGCTCGAGACCTATGGCCGCATCCTGCGTCTGCTGGAGGATCGACCGATCCGGCTGGCCCTGTATTTTCCACTATTTCCTGACTGGCGGGTGTGGGACTATCCGGGGTGAGGTCAGCCTGCATGCCGCACATCATTGTCGATCCAGATTCTACCGCGCTTCAGGAGCGCTGCGCGCTGATCCAGACGCGACGCAAGACGCGCAAGCGCTTCTCCGAGGGCTGCGTCGAAATCGTGGCCTCGGAGGACGACGCACGCAGCCGCGCCGATGCAGCCAGTAACCTGCACGCCGCAATCGTATACGGCCCATCGGTATCTTCCGAGAATCAGCGCATTTACTACCTGGTGCGCTGGCTTTAGAGAAGCCTGCCGGTCAGGGACTTGAAAGCGATTTCCGATGTCCCTATTTGATGCGCATGGGCGCCGTCAGGGCCCACCGCAGTGGCGGTTCCACCGACCACCGCGCCTTTGTTGCTTAGTTTAATGAGGACAAATCAATGACGACTTTCGATCTATCCCCGCTGTTTCGCACCGCCATAGGCTTCGATCGCCTGGCCAGTGCACTGGAGACCGCCAACCGCGCCGATGCCGGCGGTTACCCCCCTTACGATATCGAGCTAACCGGTGAAGACCACTACCGAATCAGCATGGCGGTAGCAGGTTTCGGTAGCGACGAGATCGACATCGAGGCGCAAGAAAACCTGCTCAAGGTCAGCGGCCACAAGGGCGCCGAGGTAACCGACCGTAAATTCCTGCATCGCGGGATCGCCAAGCGCAACTTCGAGCGCACTTATCAGTTGGCCGACTATGTGCGCGTCGATAGTGCCGAGCTGAAAGACGGCCTGCTGCATATCGACTTGGTGCGCGAGGTCCCGGAATCGATGAAGCCGCGGCGCATCGAGATCCGCGGCCATAACGAGGATCTGATCGCAGGTCCGGTCGAGAATGCAGACCAGGCCGCCTGAATAACCGATCGCCAGCAAACCCGGCGGCGCTAGCGCCGCCGGGGCATTTCCAGGCAATCATGATATTGATGCGCGCCGCCCGGCTTTTCCCGCTCTCACTCTGCCTCGCGCTGCTTGCCACTCTGCGATCGGCTGGCGCCGCACTGCCGGCGGTCGTCGACGGTCAGCCGCTACCCAGTCTCGCCCCGATGTTGGAAAAGGTCACGCCGGCGGTGGTGAACATCTCCACATTGACCTTGGTTCGCACTCAGGACCACCCGCTGTTGCGCGATCCCTTTTTCCGCTGGTTCTTCGAGGGCCCGCAGGGCAGCCGGGAGCGACGCAGTCAGAGTCTGGGCTCGGGGGTCATCGTCGACGCCGAACGTGGCCATGTGTTGACCAATCATCACGTCATCGAAAAGGCCGATGAGATCCGCGTGACGCTGCGCGATGGGCGCGAATTGAAGGCAGAGCTACTCGGCAGCGATCCCGAGACGGACGTCGCCGTGTTAGAGATCCCCGCTCAGGACCTCACCGCGATCCCGCTGGCCAATTCAAACCGCCTGCGTGTCGGCGATTTCGTCGTCGCGATCGGCAACCCCTTCGGCCTCAATCAGACCGTGACCTCCGGGATCGTCAGTGCGCTGGGGCGCAGCGGCCTGGGCATCGAGGGCTACGAGAACTTCATCCAGACGGACGCCTCCATCAACCCGGGGAACTCCGGTGGTCCCCTGGTGAATCTGCGCGGCGAGCTGGTCGGCATCAACACGGCCATTCTCGCCCCCAGCGGCGGCAATGTCGGTATCGGCTTTGCGATTCCGACCAATATGGTCGCAGCTATCCGCCGCCAAATCGTCGAGTATGGCGGCGTTTATCGCGGCACCTTCGGCGTGACCCTTCAGGACCTCACGCCCGACCTCGCGCGCGCCCTGAATCTCCCTGCCGGGAGCCGGGGCGCGGTAGTCAGCGAGGTAAAATCCGGCTCAGCGGCGGCGCAGGCTGGCCTACAGGCCGGCGATCTCATCATCGGGGTCAATCAACAGGCGGTGCGCAGCGCAACCGACCTGCGGACCCAGCTCGCACTGCTGCGGGTCGGCGAACAGCTGGGGCTGGAGATCAAGCGCGACGGTCGCAGTCAGCGCCTGAGCGCGCAGATGGCCGATCCCTTCGAGAGCTTCGTCGCCGGCAGATCCATCAGCCGGCAGCTGAGCGGCGCGCTTTTCGGCGAGGTGATTGACGAATCCGGCCTTGGCACAAATCCGGGTATCGAGGTGCGCAGAGTCGCCGAGGACAGCGATGCCTGGCAGGCGGGGCTGCGCGACGGTGATGTGCTGTTCCAGGTCAACCGCGAGCGCGTAAAGACTCTCGGGCAACTGCGCGATGCGGCGTCACGACCCATTGTTCAGATCCGGCTGCGGCGCGGCGACCGTCTGGTGACATTGGTGTCACGCTGATCACATGGACCGAGCCGCGGAGGCCGTGCGCCATCCGTTCAGAGATCCTTGGTATTGCCCGCTTCGGTACCGATAATAGTCGTGATGTGTTTACCCCGCTTGATCAGATGGTAACTGCCGTCCTCCTGTTCATAGAGAACAAAGCACAGGGGCTTTATCTTGCCGGTCCACAGGATGCACAGGCGGTCCTGGTCGTCGACGAACCAGACGCCCTCTTTGCGTGCTCCGTCAGCGAGCATGATGCGCTTTATGACACCATCTTCACTAAACCAGTTGGCGCACAGCGACTGGTCCTTTTCCTTGCGACACTCGATCGTCCTTTCGCTGACCAGATCGATGATCTCCTCACGCTCCAGCGCTACCGGCTCGTCGGCTGCCGCTACCGCTACTCCGACAGCGAACATCATCGACACTATTGCCAAGCTGATCCCGATAACACGCATCCTTCTTCCCCCTATTGGATCCCAGGTACATATAACCTGCATATCTCCCCGATCGCGAAACGCATCCGCAGCCTCGGGCTATTCGGCACTGGGCAGGGACACGCGAAACGTGCTGCCCTCGCCCGGTGTGCTGGTCACACTGATTTCGCCACCAAGCCCCTCGACAATCTTGCGACAGAAGGAAAGGCCCAGGCCCATACCGGGATAGGCATCGCGCGGGTGCAATCGACGGAAGGCCTCGAACACCCCGTCCAGCCTGTCCTGCGCGATGCCGATCCCGTTGTCTTGTACCAGTACCGTGATTCTGTTGTCGGCGCGTTCCGCGTCCTTCTCGAGTGACACTCGAATCTCTGGTGGGCGATCGGGATCGCGGAACTTCAGTGCGTTATCGATCAGATTCCAGAACACCTGATGCAGTTGCTGGGGACTGCCCAGTACCTCCCCCAGGGGTTCGACCGCAATACTGGCCCCGGTTTCGGAGATCGTCGCCGCCAGATCACGCTGCACATCCTCGAGGACTGCATCCAGCGTGACCGGCGCCGCCACGGGCTGGCGTCCGACTTTGGCATAGTCAACCAGCCCCTTGACCAATTCACTCATATCACGGGCCTCTTCGGTGAGACTCTTGAGCTGTGCGCGTTCGTGACCGGTCAATGTATCGGAATGCCCTGCCCCGAGAGACTCGCCCAGCGACGCGATGCGCTGCAATGGCGGCTGCAGGTCCTTGGACGCGAGCTGGCCGATCTCGTCGAGCTCCTGATTGCTGCGTTCGATTGCCATTGCCTGTGCGGCAATCT
This sequence comes from Chromatiaceae bacterium, assembly GCA_050121305.1. Classification (GTDB taxonomy): domain Bacteria; phylum Pseudomonadota; class Gammaproteobacteria; order Chromatiales; family Chromatiaceae; genus Thiosocius. The sequence continues at coordinate 3,820 of JASFJQ010000053.1, read as the reverse complement.
TGCGCTGCGCGTCCCGATAGGCACTCATGTCGTGCAGGATACCGACAAAGATGTGCTGCTCCCCCTCCACCGACTCCCCAAGGGTAAGCAACACCGGGAACAGGCTGCCATCCTTGCGCCGCGCCATCACCTCGCGACCTTTGCCGATCGACGCGTGCTCGCCGGTCGACAGATAATCGAGCAGCGGGGCCCCGGGCGTGACGCCGTCGGGACCGGGCAGCAGCATCCGCGCATTATTACCGACCAGTTCGCTGGGTTCGTAACCGAACAGGCGGGTAACCGCGTGGTTTACGTGCAATATCTGGCCCTGCGCATCAAGGGTAATCATGCCGTCGACCATCGATTGCAGGATGGCCCGTTGACGATTGACGCTGGACTGCAGGCTACGCGTGAACAGCGAGCTGTTGCGCTGCTCGTGGCGCCGAATCAATAGCAGCAGCGTGGCACTGATCAGTAGCAGCGCGATCACCAGCGCCGCCACCTTGACGTAGACTTGGGTCAGCGCGGCCTCGAGCAAGGTGTCGTCCGGCAGAACGATCAGGCGCCATTGGGTTCCATCGAGGTCGGCACTGAAGTGCCCGGCCACCAAGGCCTCGGGCTCCAGCCTAAACTCGCCTTTCATGGCATCCCGCGAACCGACGGCGGAGATCTCGATCAGCGTCGGATCGTCGCGATTCACGAGCACAATCCGGTTACCGGAGGCATATTCGGCCGCGGCGAGCAATTCGGCGATGCGCTGCGGAGACATGCTGATGAAAAACAGGCCGGATTCGCCGTCTTCCATTGTCCACGGGCTGATCAGGTCGAAGTGAAAGGCATCGGGGACGGGGTGAATGGGCGGTATCGCGACATCAACAGAACCCCTATCCACGGCCTGCGCGAAATCACGCATTGCGGCCCCACAGACAGGACCGACCAGGCCGTCAAAGTCTTCGAACAGCGGCTGACCATCGGCGCCGGTCACCGTGAACGCAAGGGCGCCCCGAAACATCCGTCTGACGCTCGTCTGCAATGCATCGATCGCCGGCCAGTTATCGGGGTAGTCGAGGATGCTGCGTATCTCGGACGCCTTCTCGATTACGAACGCCTCCAGGCGTTCATGCTCGCGGTCCAGGAAACCGCGGATCTCATGCGCAGTCGCCTGGCCGTGGGCGCGGGCATTGGACGCGGCCGATTGCCGCAGGGTGCTCGCAACCTCGTGCCCGTAATAGAGGATCGCGCCGCACGCGACCAGGACGAGCACCGCGGGCCCCCAAAGCATAGAGCCGAGGAAGGGCCACCGCGATTCGTCCAACGCACCCGCCGGCGAGCTCATGGGCGCGCCAGGGCCTGACCGCGGGTGCGTACTGTCCGAATGTCCCTTACCAAACGCACCTCCTGAAATGGATCACCTGCACGCGGACGTATCGGCGACCGGGTTGCCGCGGTCCACGATGCGGAAAGCGCCTCTCGAGCTCAAATTGAGGGCCACGCCGACGGCTGTTGTTCGGGTGCCTCATTGTAGCCTGCATATCTCACCGATTTCCTGCTGCGCCGCCATACCCTCGCCGTGACGGGCATATTCGTTGCCGCCGGTTCGACCCAGCCCGCATAGAGCTCACCGCCTTCCGCTGCGTGCACCCCGCCACCGCGGCGCCTCTAGCCGCCCGCGACGGAAAACGGTGAAATACGCAGGCCTGAAAATCTCAACATCCAGCTGGCGGAGTGCCGGGTCCGCGGACAAACCGCCGACCGGCGGCCGAAATCACCGGTCGTCGGGGCTGCCGGTCTGCCGACGCCTGCGGAAAGGGCGCGGCGGAACCCAGATCCAACTCGCCGCGACCAAGGCCCCGAATAGGCTATAGGCGATCAGAAACACCCAGGCCGGCGCCTGGAAGTAAAGCAGCCGCTCCAGCCAATGCGCAATAAAGGAACCCGCGTAAACGACGTCACCTGCCTGCGCGCGCAGACGTAACTCCCAGAGCGTCAGCGGGCACAAGACACCCAGCCAGGCCTGCACAACCACGATGCCGATAGCGGCCGCATGGACCAGTCTGAACCACGGATCCCGTACCCAGCGCCAACCGCGCCGCCGGCCAAGCAGCACCAACAGCAGGCCCAGCACGACGAAACAGACGAACAACACATGCAATACCAGGATCGCATCCGCGCCCAACAGCAGTAGCATGGACCGGTCCATCGATCAGGCCCGGCAACAGTTTCGGCGAACGGTGTCGACCGGCCCCGGCGAACCGGATGGTATTCGACGATCTGCTACTTGACCCGCATTGGACACTGATTTTGCGTCCATTCCCCGACACTGGGGCGATCTCAGTCGAAAGGGTGGCGCAGCACGATCGTCTCCTCGCGATCCGGCCCGGTCGAGATGATATCGATCGGGGTCTCGCACAGCGCCTCTATTCTGTCCAGGTAGTTGCGTGCTGCCTCAGGCAGTTCGTCAGGCGACTTGACGCCGACGGTGGAGGCTTTCCAACCGGGCATCTCGATGTAAATCGGTTCGCACTGCGCAAAGCGATCGGCACCGACGGGCGGGGTGTCGATCTCCTGCCCGTTGAGCCGATACGCCACACAGATCTTTACCGTGTCGAGACCGTCCAGCACATCGAGCTTTGTGATGCATATTCCGGTCACGCTGTTGATCTGTAGCGAGCGTCGCAGCGCGACCGTATCGAGCCAGCCACAGCGGCGCTTGCGTCCGGTGGTGGCACCAAATTCATGCCCTTTCTCACCGAGGTGGTCACCGACATCGTCGAACAATTCTGTCGGAAATGGGCCGGCGCCAACGCGCGTCGTGTAGGCCTTGACGATCCCCAGCACATAATCGATGTCGCGCGGACCGACACCGCTGCCACTCGCCGCACCGCCCGCCGTGGTGTTGGACGATGTCACGTAAGGATAAGTCCCGTGGTCGATATCGAGCAGCGCGCCCTGAGCGCCTTCGAACATCACGCTGCCACCCTGACGACGAAGCGCATGCAGTGTACCCGGGACATCCTCGACCAAGGGTCTTATCTGCTCGACCTGCGTCAACGCCTGATCCAGCACCTGCTGGTAATCCACGGTATCAGATGCGAAATAATGCGCCAGCGCAAAATTGTGGTAATCCATCACTTCACGCAGGCGCTCCTGAAAGACATCGACGTCGAGCATCTCCCCGAGGCGGATGCCACGACGCGATACCTTATCTTCGTAGCAGGGGCCGATGCCGCGACCGGTGGTGCCGATCGCCTTATTGCCGCGCGCCGCCTCGCGCGCTTGGTCGAGCGCGATATGGTAAGGCAGGATCACCGGGCAGGATTCGCTGATACCCATGCGGCCGCGCGCGTCGACACCGCCGGCATAGAGCATCTCCATTTCCTCCAGCAGCGCGGTCGGCGAAAGCACTACGCCGTTGCCGATCAGACAGCGCACTTTGTCGCGCAGAATCCCTGATGGGATCAGATGCAGGACGGTCTTGCGCCCCTGAATCACCAGCGTGTGGCCGGCATTATGCCCACCTTGAAAACGGACCACAGCGTCCGCCTTGTCGGTAAGCAGATCGACGATCTTGCCCTTGCCCTCATCGCCCCATTGGGTGCCAATGACAACTACGTTTCTGCCCATCGGATCATCTCTTTTTCATGGATTGCTCAAGCGGGACGATCACCCATTCGTCGCCCTGCTGCTGTAAACGATAGGCGCAGCCCATCTGCGACGCTGCGCCGACCTGGCCCGGCAGCTCTCCGATCACCACTCTGCCCGCGGCGCGCAGCTCGTCGATCCTGGCCAGCAGCCCCGGCGCCCTCTCGTCCGGCGCCAGGATGGCATCCGCGAGTGGCAC
>JASFJQ010000052.1:0-9361 GCA_050121305.1 Chromatiaceae bacterium | reverse complement strand
TTTGTCGAGATCCGGTCTGGGCACGCTCAGGCGCGCAACTTCGCGATCCAGGCTCGCCCGGCCGATCGAGAGGTGCTGGTCGTAATCCTGTTGCTTGAACCATTGCCGCACCCGGTTTCGGGCGCGTGCGGTCGTCAGATACCCGGAATGAGGATTCAACCAGTCGCGGCTGGGCCCACCCTCCTTTGCGGTAAGGATCTCGACCTTCTGACCGCTCACCAATGGCTGCGCCAATGGCTGTATCTGCCCGTCCACTTTTGCCCCGCGGCAACGGTGCCCGATCGAGGTGTGTATCGCATAGGCGAAGTCGATCGCGGTGGCACCGCTCGGCAGCTCGACCACTTTGCCCTGCGGCGAAAGCACATAGATGCGACGCGCCTCGAACTCAGCATCCTCCTCGATACCATCGGGCGCGGCCGTCTCGTCGGCCTGCTGCTCGAGCCACCGGCGCATCCATTCAATCCGGCGTTCGAGCTCCTTGTCCTGCTCGGCGCTCTCCTTGTAGCGCCAGTGTGCCGCGACGCCGCGTTCGGCGTCTTCGTGCATCTCCCGGGTGCGCACCTGGATCTCCAGCGGCTTTCCATCGTCTCCCACTACCGCCGTATGCAGAGATCGATAACCATTGGGCTTGGGATGGGCGATGTAATCGTCGAATTCGCCCGGTATCGGGCGCCACAGACTGTGCGCAATGCCCAAGACCTCGTAGCACTGCGGCACGGTATCGACCAGCACACGCACCGCCCGCACATCCAAGACCTGCCCGAAATCCACGCGCTTGCGCTTCATTTTCTTCCAGATGCTGTAGATGTGTTTTGGCCGGCCAGAGAGATCCACCGGGATTCCAGACGCTGCGCATCCCGCGCCCAGACGTCGTTTCACATCGGCAACGAAATCCTCCCGCTCACGGCGTTTGCCGTCGAGTTGACGAGCCAGGCTCACATACTGATCCGGCTCGAGATGGCGCAGACACAGATCCTCTAGCTCCCATTTCAACTGCCAGACACCGAGCCGATTGGCCAGCGGGGCATGTACCAGCTGGGTCTCCCGCGCGATGCGCCGCTGCAGCTCTGGCGGCAGGCGCTTGAGCCGGCGCATCAGCTGCAGACGCTTGGATAACAAGACCAGAATCGCACGCACGTCATTCGCGATACCCAACAGCATTCGGCGCAGCTTCTCGATGCCGCGTTCGTCCACCTGCGCCGTGCCCGATGCCGACAGTTCGCGAATCCGAGAGACCTGCAGCAGCATTGCCCCTACGGCCGGTCCGAAGCGCCGTTCGATATCTGCAGGATCATAGGCGGCATGCCCGGGTAGTTCAGACAGCATCGCGGCCAGCAGCGGCTCGATATCGAGCTTCAGCGCATTTAGCGTATCGACGGTGTGCAGCAAGGACAGAAAAAGGTCGAAACCGTCCAGGGCGGGCTCTCCCTGATGCGCTGCGCGAGCGATCCTGATGGCATCGCGCAGCATCTCGACATCCCGCGCTGGACGTTCCTTGCTGAGCTCGGCCAACCAGCTCTCGACCTGCTGATCGCTAGCCGTCCCCTGCTTTGGCAAGGTCGTTACGAGTGAGACCATGGATAAGGCGCCGTTCCGATTCAGCTGCGGCCGTTGTCGTGCACGGTTGCGTCCCGCTCAGGCACTCAGTCGAGGACGTGGCTTATCAAGCCGTCGGCGAGCTTCGGCTCGAACCAGGTCGACTTCGGCGGCATCACCTCGCCCGCATCGGCGACATCCATTAGCGCCTGCATGGTCGTGGGATACACGGCAAAGGCCACGGCCCACTGCCCACTGGCGATTCGCCGTTCCAGTTCCTCCAGACCCCGAATTCCTCCGACAAAGTCTATTCGGTCGTCGCGGCGCGGATCGGTGATACCGAGAATCGGATCGATCAGGTTGGTCTGCAGCAGACTGACATCGAGGCGGCCTACCGGATCGCCTGGCGGGATTCGGTCTTCATGAATCTGTAGACGATACCACTGGCCATCCAGAAACATCCCGAACTCGCCCGCCTGCGCCGGCTTGAAGGGTTCGCCAAGCAGCTCGAGATCGAATGCCTCAGCAACCCGGGCGAGAAATTCCTCCTTGCTGTTGCCGTTCAGATCACGCACTACCCGGTTGTAATCGAGGATCTGCATCTGGTCATGCGGGAAGATGACGCTGAGGAAATAATTGTAAGCTTCTTCACCCGTATGTTGCGGATTCGCCTCACGCCTTGCCTTACCGACCCGTGAACCCGCGGCAGATCGATGATGTCCGTCGGCGACATAGATCGCCGGCATCGCTTCAAAGGCCGCAGTCAACTGCGCGATGGTCTGCGGATCATCGATCTTCCAGATCTCGTGTCTCACTCCGTCACGCGCTGCCGTGACATCGATGTCGCTGGGCGAAGTCGACACCCTCCTGAGAATATCGTCGACCACCGTGTTGGCGGGATACACCAGGAAAACCGGCCCCGTCTGGGCATTCAGCGCATCGATCTGGCGTACCCGGTCATCTTCTTTCACCGGGCGAGTGAATTCGTGCTTTCTGATGCGGTTGCGGTCGTAGGCCTCGATGGACGCGCCTGCCACCAACCCGGTCTGGCGATGTTCGCCCATGGTCAGACGATAGGCGTAGTAGCACGGCACCTCGTCGCGCTCCAGTATGCCCTCGCTGATCATGCGATCCAGGTTTTGCCGGCCTTGTGTATACACGGCCGGGTCATAGGCATCGACGTCGTCGGACAGGTCGATCTCCGGCCGTGAGATATGCAGAAAACTCCACGGTCGCCCGCGCGCCAGCGCCTTGGCCTCGCTACGATCGACGACATCGTATGGGGGTGCGGCCACGTCGCCAGCTCGCCCGGCGGCCGGCCGCAGACCGCGGAAGGGTTTGATCAGGGACATGAATCCTCCTCAGGGCCCACCAAAGATTGAGCGCGGAACCGACCCGGAGGACACGCGCTCGCAAACAGGGATTACTCCCGCTCTTCGATCCACGCGGCCTGTATGGCCTCGAGTATCTTCTCGCCGCAGTGTTCACGGACATCGTCAAAACTGGGCAGCGCCATCACCCAATTCATCAGATCGACGAAGTTGACGCTGAACGGATCCACGGCGGGATGCGCCTCGTCCAGTTCGATGGCGATCTCGCGCACATCGGTCCACTTCAGGCGCATCGTCTTCTCTGCACGATCATTAGTGATTCTCTTTGGCGTGATTGATGGTGTATTTTGGGATCTCCACGACGAGGTCCAGTTCACCGACCACCGCCTGGCAGCTCAGACGGGATTCCGCCTCGAGTCCCCAGGCCTTGTCGAGCAGATCCTCTTCGTCCTCGCTCGATTCATTCAACGAATCGAAGCCCTCGCGCACAATTACGTGACAGGTGGTGCAGGCGCAGGATTTCTCACAAGCGTGCTCTATCTCGATGTCGTGCGCGAGTGCGGCATCACAGATCGTCTGGCCCGGCGCGGCCTCGATCAACGCGCCCTCCGGGCAGATCTCCTCATTGGGCAGGAAGATGATCTGGGGCACTAGCCTGCCTCCTGCCCGTCGTGTGGCTGCACAATCTCATCGACGCGCTGACCGGCCATTGCCTTGCGGATGCCACTGTTCATGCGTCGCTCCACATAGAACTCGCAATCGCTCTCCAGTCGCTTAATCGCCATTTCTACCTCGGCCGCATCCTGAGACGCATCGACGGTCGCGATCAGTGCCTGTAACGCTTGATCGATGACCGCGCGCTCATCTGCCGAAAGCAGTTCGTCGGCATCGCGGGCCAGTGCCGCATTGAGCGCCTCGATCACACGTCGGGCCTCGACCTGCTCTTCGGCCAGGCGGCGCGCGTCGATATCCTCCCTGGCATGCTCGATCGAGGCCTTGAGCATCCCTACGATTTCATCGTCTGTGAGCCCGTACGAGGGTTTCACCTCGACCCTCGCCAACACACCCGAACTCAGTTCGCTGGCGACGACCTGCAACAGACCGTCGGCATCGACCGAAAACGTCACCCGTATGCGGGCAGCGCCGGCCACCATCGGCGGGATGTCTCGCAACGTGAAACGCGCCAGTGATCGGCAATCCGCAACCAGTTCGCGTTCACCCTGAACCACATGGATGCTCATCGCCGTCTGTCCATCCTTGAAGGTCGTGAAATCCTGGGCGCGGGCTGCCGGGAGCGCGGTATTGCGCGGTAGGATCTTTTCGGTCAGGCCGCCCATGGTCTCTATCCCCAACGACAGGGGATTGACGTCGAGCAGCAGCATCTCATCATCGGGTTTGTTGCCGGCCAGGATATCCGCCTGAATCGCTGCACCGATCGCCACGACGCGGTCCGGATCAATGTCGACCAGTGGCGGCTGCCCAAAAAATTCGCCCACCCTCTCGCGCACCCTCAGGGTTCGCGTCGAGCCACCCACCATGACGATATCCTCGATCTCGTCGATGGTGACCCGGGCGTCGCGCAGCGCACGCCGACAGGTATTGATGGTCTTGCCGATCAGCGGATCCAGCAGGTGGGCGAGTTGCTCGCGGTTCAGGGTGCCGCGCCATGGCGCGCCGTCGGGACGGTCGATCTCGAGATCCACCGTCTCCTGCTGCGCCAGTTGCTCCTTGGCCGCACGCGCCTGATCCAGCACATGGCGCAGCGTACCGCGATCCGCGTCGCCGCCGAGGTCTGCCTGGGCCAGCAACCAGCCGGCAACGACGGCGTCGAAATCATCGCCACCCAGGGCCGAATCCCCACCCGTCGCCATGACCTCGAAGACGCCCTTGTGCAGCCGCAGGATCGATATATCAAAGGTACCACCGCCGAGGTCATAGATCGCATGCACGCCTTCTGCCGCGTGATCGAGCCCATAGGCCACCGCCGCGGCCGTCGGCTCGTTGAGCAGACGGAAGACATGCAGCCCGGCAAGTCTTGCCGCATCGCGGGTCGCTTGGCGCTGCGCGTCGTCAAAGTATGCGGGCACGGTGATCACCACCCCGCTGAGTTCACCCGCCAAGGTTTCCTGTGCCCGCTGCGCGAGTACTTTGAGTATCTCGGCCGACACCTCGATCGGTGTGACGTCCCCGGCAATCGTACGAATGCGCGGCACCGCACTGTCGATCATTACGAACTCGTAAGGCAGCTCGCGTCCAAACGACTTCACATCACCGATGCCGCGGCCGATCAAACGTTTGGCCGAGGAGATTGTGTTCAGCGGATCTGCGGCTGCCGCGCGGCGTGCCACCTCGCCCACCTCTACGCCGGTGGCGCAGTAGCGCACCACCGAGGGCAGGATATGCCTGCCATGTTCATCTGGCAGGGTCTCCGCCAACCCGCTGCGCACCGTGGCCACTAGCGAATTTGTCGTGCCCAGATCGATACCGGCCGCCAGGCGATGCCGGTGCGGCGCCGCGGATTGTCCGGGCTCTGCAATCTGCAACAAGGCCATCAGCAGGCGTCTTCCAGATCGGCTTCGAGTGCCTCGGCCTCGGCATGCAGCTTGTTCAGAAACTGCATCTTTTGCACGCTCTGCACGGCCGCCTCCAGCTGTTCGGCACCCGACTCCTCCAGCTGCACGGCCAGACGTGCGACCTGCGTCTCTATCAAATTGCCGATGTTCTGCATCAACGCATCCAGCCGGGCACGTGCATCGGTAGCATCGCGCACCTCGGCGAGTGCCTCGCGCAGCGCCATCTGCTGCATCAGGAAGGCGGAATCCCTAAGCATATGATCCGAGGTATCGAGTTCGACACCGCGCAGTCGAAGCAGGTACTGCGCGCGCTTGAGTGGATCCTTGAGGGTATCGTATGCCTCGTTCACCAAGGTTGCGCTCTGCAGAGACAGGCGCTGACTTGCCTGACCGGCAGCCGCGAATCGATCCGGGTGCACGACCTTCTGCAGTTCGCGGTAACGTCGCGCCAGCTCGGGGACGTCCACCAGAAAGCCGGCCGACATCCCGAATAATTCGAAATAGTTTCTGGAGGAATCCAACATGGGAGAATTAGTAAAGCACGCCTGAAGGCTGTGGGCGAGAGCACCTCAGCGGCGACGGAGAGACACGCCTAGCCCGAAAATCTCACCAGGCGAACGACCAATATCGGAAAACAGGCTTTGAAACACATGGAGTTAGGTTCAAATTTCTGCTCTCGGGTAAATGACAGTCTGTTCTATGTGGTTTTTTGGACCGATTTGGCATTCGCATCTTGCGCGATCCTTCTCAAACCATAGCGACGGCTATGCCTTTTCGAACGATCACCCAAGCTGCTTGACCCTATCGCCCCAAAATCCCACATCCCGGTGAGATTTCCGGGCTAGACCTTGAAGCTCTCGCCGCAACCGCATTCATCCTTGACATTCGGGTTGTTGAATCTGAAACCCTCGTTCAGGCCTTCCTTGCCGTAGTCGAGCTCGGTCCCATCGAGATATGCCAGGCTCTTTTCGTCGACGATGACCTTCACGCCGCGGTCTTCGAAGACCTGATCGTCCTCGTCGAGTACATCGACGAACTCCAGAACATAAGCGAGGCCGGAACACCCCGAGGTCTTCACCCCGAGCCGCACCCCCAGACCGCTGCCACGACTCTGCAGGAAACTACGCACCCGATCCGCCGCCGCCGCTGTCAGTGTTATCGCCATCGCTGCCGGGCACCGCGTCGGGTCAGGCACCCTGCTTGGATTGGTAATCTGCGATCGCGGCCTTGATGGCGTCTTCCGCCAGCACCGAGCAATGAATCTTCACCGGCGGCAGCGCCAGCTCTTCCGCAATCTCCGAGTTCTTGATCTCACGGGCCTCATCCAGCGTCTTGCCCTTCACCCATTCGGTGAGGAGTGAACTCGAGGCGATCGCAGAACCACAACCATAGGTCTTGAACTTCGCGTCTTCGATGACGCCCTGCTCGTTGACCTGGATCTGCAGACGCATCACGTCGCCGCAGGCTGGCGCCCCCACCATCCCCGTGCCGACGTTCGCCGAATCCTTATCCAAGACGCCGACATTGCGCGGGTGCTCGTAGTGGTCGATGACCTTGTCGCTGTAAGCCATGGTCGTTTCCCCTCTCTGTCTGGGGCCACCCGGCCGAGCCCGACCGGGTGGCACGTCGGCCCGCCGGCTTAATCAGTTGCGCGGACGGCGCGGTCGATCATCACGCGGCCTCGCTTCGTTCACGCGGATCGGGCGACCGCCCAGCGACTGCTCATTAAGGCCAGCAATCGCAGCTTCAGCCTGCGAACTATCTGGCATTTCTACGAAACCAAATCCCTTGGAACGCCCAGTGTCGCGATCCATGATTACGTTTGCTCGCGAGACCTCACCGAACGCGGCAAACGCCTCGCGCAGCTCGTCCTCAGTGACAGTGTATGCCAGATTTCCTACATATATATTCATCGCGGAATGCTCTCAAGCGTGTGGCCCGTAGACAAAACGCCCCCCGACTGCCAAGCCACGAACCGACGGTGGGCCAGCGGGAAAACCCGCGCAAACTCTCTCGAGGCAGACGATTCTTGCGTCCGCAGGGCGGAGGCTACACCCAACCCGCCAATTTAACAAAGCCCGCGGTACCAAGCCCGGTTTGAGCGGGCTAACGGTCATGCACCTTCACATTACATCGGTTGATCTGTGCACTCAGTGCGCGGCCCACTCGACGCTGCTCAGATCCACACCCTCTTTGTACATGTCCCATAACGGGCTGAGTTCGCGCAGCCGCTCGACCTGTCCGCGCAACTGGGACAAGACATGGTCTATCTCTTCCTCGGTCGTGAAACGACCCAAGGTGAAGCGCAGCGAACTGTGCGCCAGCTCGTCCGGCCGACCGAGGGCCCGCAGCACATAGCTCGGCTCGAGACTCGCGGAGGTGCAGGCAGAGCCGGATGACACGGCCATGTCCTTGAGCGCCATCAACAGGCTTTCGCCCTCGACATAATTGAAGCTTATGTTCAGATTGCCGGCGATGCGGTGTTCCAGATCACCGTTGACATACACCTCTTCCATCCCCTTGAGACCGTCAAACAGTCTGTTGCGCAACGCCAGGATGCGCGCGTTCTCGGTCGCCATTTCCTCGCGCGCGATTCGGAAGGCCTCACCCATGCCGACGATCTGATGCGTAGGCAGTGTGCCTGAGCGCAGACCCCGCTCATGGCCGCCGCCATGCATCTGGGCCTCGAGCCGGACCCGTGGTTTTCGCTGCACATAGAGTGCACCGATGCCCTTGGGGCCGTAGGTCTTGTGCGCGCTGAAACTCATCAGATCCACGGGGAGCTGCGACAGATCGATCGGGACCTTGCCCGGGCTCTGCGCGGCATCGCTATGAAAGACGACTTTGTGCGCACGGCAGATAGCGCCAAGTGCGGCAATGTCCTGGATTACGCCGATCTCGTTGTTGACGTGCATCACCGAGGCGAGGACCGTATCCGGCCGAATGGCCGCCTCGAATGCACCCAGATCAACCAGGCCACTGGGCTGGACGTCCAGATAGCTAACCTCGAAACCCTCACGCTCGAGCTGACGGCAGGTGTCGAGCACCGCCTTGTGCTCGGTCTTGAGGGTAACGATATGCTGGCCCTGTTTTCTGTAGAAGTGGGCCGCTCCCTTGATTGCCAGATTGTCGGACTCGGTCGCGCCCGAGGTCCAGATGATCTCCTTGGGGTCCGCCCCGACCAGCGCCGCCACATTGGCACGCGCCTCGTCGACCAAAGTCTCCGCGGCCCAGCCGAACGCATGCGAACGCGACGCCGGGTTGCCGAATGCACCGTCGCGCGTCAGACAGGCGCACATCTTTTCCGCAACGCGCGGGTCTACTGGCGTCGTCGCTGAATGTTCGACTCCGGGCTCGTTGTAGGACGCGCCAGCGGTTGCGAATCAGGCGCCTGCAGATTCGGCCTTCAACCGACCCAGGGAGACCGACGCCTTGGCATCGCCGTTTTCCTGGCGTTCCGCGACCTGTCGCACACCCCGCCGGTTCATCAGATCCAGCAGACTGATCTGGTTGAGGTACTCGTAGATACGATTGCTCAGGTCCTGCCACAGATCGTGCGTCAGGCACTGCTGATTGTCCTGGCAGTTATGGGCGCCGCCACAGCGCGTGGTATCGACATTTTCGTCGACGGCGGAGATCACCTGGGCAACAAAAATCTTGCCGGCGTCGCGGCCGAGCGTGTAGCCGCCACCCGGCCCCCGCACGCTCGAGACCAGGCTGCGTTTGCGCAGCCGAGAAAACAGCTGTTCGAGATAGGAAAGCGAAATGCCCTGCCGTTGTGCAATATCAGCCAAAGTGATCGGGCCTTCGCCGTGGTGGAGAGCCAGATCGAGCATGGCGGTGACCGCATAACGGCCTTTGGTCGTCAATCTCACCGGTTTCTGCTCCGCGCTGCAAACTTTCCGGACTATACAATGCCGA